>NZ_JAJCHF010000001.1:0-180647 GCF_020554365.1 Streptococcus sp. 210928-DFI.4.42 | reverse complement strand
GGAGGTGGGACGACGAAATCGAATTCTAACGAATTACCGATTTCTGTCCCACTCTATTTTCTTATAGTTTGAAACTATAGCTAGGTCTTGAAAATGGGAAAACCGCTCTCCTCATAATAGTGATAAAATAGTAATCAGTTAGATTGAATGTTTATCGGAGGGCGATATGAGTAAAAAACGCAATATCAATACGATTTTGGCACAGGCAGGAATCAAGTCGGATAAAGCAACGGGAGCTTTGACAACTCCTTTGCATTTCTCTACGACTTACCAACACCCAGAATTTGGTCAGTCTACAGGTTTTGACTATACCCGTACGAAAAATCCAACACGCGCAACAGCTGAGAAGACTTTGGCAGCTATCGAAAGTGCAGACTATGCTTTGGCGACAAGCTCTGGAATGTCAGCCATCGTGCTTGCTTTTAGCATTTTCCCAGTTGGTTCAAAAGTCTTAGCCGTTCGTGACCTTTATGGAGGTTCTTTCCGTTGGTTTAACCAACAAGAGCAAGAAGGTCGTTTCTCTTTCACCTATGCCAATACAGAAGAAGAACTGATCCACCATCTAGATAATGATCCGGTGGATGTCCTCTATATTGAAACACCAACAAATCCATTGATGTTGGAATTTGATATTGCTCATTTAGCCAAATTGGCCCATGCAAAAGGTGCCAAAGTCGTGGTGGACAATACTTTCTATAGCCCTATCTATCAACGCCCAATTGAAGAGGGAGCGGATATTGTTCTTCATTCAGCAACCAAGTACCTAGCTGGTCACAACGATGTCTTGGCTGGTGTTGTCGTGACAAATGAGGCAGACTTGTATGACAAACTCTTTTACAACTTGAACACGACAGGTGCTGTTCTTTCCCCATTTGACAGCTATCTGCTGATCCGTGGTCTCAAGACGCTCTCTATCCGGATGGAGCGCTCTACAGAGAATGCTCGCAAGGTGGTCGAGTTTTTGAAAACCTCCCCTCAGGTCAAAGAAGTCCTCTACACTGGAAAAGGTGGAATGGTCTCCTTTAAAATTCAAGATGAGAAAAAAATTCCTAACTTGTTGAATTCCCTTCAAGTCTTTACCTTTGCAGAAAGCCTGGGCGGAGTTGAAAGTTTGATCACTTATCCTACCACTCAAACTCATGCGGACATTCCTGCAGAAGTTCGTCATTCATATGGTTTGACAGATGATCTTCTTCGTTTGTCCATCGGAATCGAAGAAGCGGATGATTTGATTGAAGATTTGAAACAAGCATTGGAGGCTTAAGATGACCAAATATGATTTCACGACTTTACCGAATCGCTTGACCCACCATACTTACAAGTGGAAAGAAACAGAGACAGATCCAGAAATCATTCCGGCTTGGATCGCGGACATGGATTTTAATGTCATTCCAGAAGTACGAGAAGCTGTTATCGGCTATGCAGACCAAATGGTCTATGGCTACACCTATGCATCGGATAGCCTCTACCAGTCTATCCTTGATTGGGAAAAAGAAGAGCATGGCTATTCCTTTGACAAGGAAGCTGTCGTCTTTATCGAAGGTGTTGTTCCGGCTATTTCAACAGCTATTCAAGCCTTTACTAAGGAAGAGGATGCTGTCTTAATCAATACGCCGGTCTATCCTCCATTTGCCAGAAGTGTCAAACTCAATCGTCGAAAATTGATCGAAAATTCATTGGTTGAAAAGGATGGTCTTTTCCAAATTGATTTTGATCAGCTGGAAAAAGACATTGTGGAGCAAGAGGTGAAACTCTATGTTTTGTGTAATCCGCACAACCCTGGAGGCCGTGTATGGGATCGTGAAGTCTTGGAAAAAATCGGCCACCTCTGTCAAAAACATGGTGTCCTTCTCGTTTCAGATGAGATCCACCAAGATTTGGCCTTGTTTGGCCACCGTCATACCAGCTTTAACACGGTTGATCCAAGCTTTAAAGATTTCAGCTTGATCTTAACCAGTGCAACTAAGACTTTCAATATTGCAGGAACAAAAAATTCCTATGTGGTCATTGAAAATCCAAAGCTTCGTACGGCTTTTAAACAACGGCAATTGGCCAATAACCAACATGAAATCTCAGGCTTGGGCTATATTGCTACAGAAGCAGCTTATCGCCATGGCAAACCTTGGTTGACAGAGCTCAAGCAAGTCTTTGAAAAACACATTGACTATGTTGTAGATGAATTGCAGGAAAAGACCAATATCCGAGTCATGAAGCCCCAAGGAACCTATCTTCTTTGGTTGGACTTTTCAGCCTATCCTTATACCGATGATGAGCTACATGCTAGAATCCATGACCAAGCCAAATTGATTTTGAACCGTGGAACAGATTTCGGAAAAGAAGGAACCTTGCACGCCCGCCTTAATGTAGCGGCTCCTTTCTCTCTTATTGAAGAAATTACCAAACGTTTAGTTGATACTTTTCACAAATAAGTGTTGACTTTCTGTAAGTGAAGGAGTAAAATATACTCGAAATACGGTAGGTGAGGCTACCACAAGGATACGGATGACTACCGCAAAGCAGTGGAGACACTACTCGTTGGTCAACAGTCCTGATCGCAAAGGTCAAGACTAAGCTCATTTCATTGCCTTGCGGAGCTAAAGCTTGAACGGTCAATTTTTTAAGAGTTTTGATTAAAAAATAAATGATGAGTTTCATGAGTCCTACCGATCGAGGGTAGGACTCTTTTTTATGCCTTACCAAGAAAAGTGAAAGGAGAGAGCTATGATACAAATCGACGATCATCCCGAGCCGCACCGAGCCAGCCAATCGCTGATTTGTGTCGTAGGGACTCCAAAAGTGATTGGCTCCTGATTGAAAAAGGAGATACCAATGCAAACAAATAAAGAAAGATTCATTACTGCTCTTCAAGAACCACTTGAAACCACCTTTGCCACCTACAAAACCAGTGCCCTTGGTCTAGTTGACGATCAAGTAGAAGAAAACCGCGATACCTATGGCGAAAATGTCATCACAAAAGGTCAAGAAGATTCTATGATCAAAAAGATCTACGAATCGATCATCAATCCTTTTACGGTGATTTTGTTGGTCATTGCGCTGGTTTCCTTCATCACCAATGTCTGGCTAGCGAAGCCAGGTGAGCAGGACCCAACGACCTCCATCATCATTGTGACCTTGGTCTTGATTTCTGGTGGGATCCGCTTCATTCAAGAATTGCGAAGCGACAAAGCTGCCAGCAACTTATCACGTATGATTGTCAATACAGCGACCGTTCTGCGTGATGGATCCGAACAAGAAATTCCGATCGATGAAATCGTTGTCGGAGATGTGATCAAACTGAGTGCCGGCGATATGATCCCAGCAGATGTGGTCTTGATTGATTCTCGTGACTTTTTTGTCCAACAATCTGGCCTCACAGGGGAAAGTGATGCTGTTGAAAAGGTTTGTCTCAGAAAAGCCGACAGTCAAAATTTAGATAGTCTCTTGGAGAGTGAAAGCTTGGCCTTCATGGGGACCAATGTCATCTCCGGCCGGGCGACAGCCTTGGTCTTGGTCGTGGGAGATGAAACCATGATGGGCGCCATTGAGCAAACCATCAACACCTATGACGAACCAACTTCATTTGAGAGAGAAATGAATACCATCTCTTGGCTCTTGATTCGGCTCATGTTAGTCATGGTGCCCGTTGTCTTTGTGATCAATGGCCTCACAGACGGTGACTGGTTAGAAGCAGGCGTCTTTGCCCTCAGCGTTGGGGTTGGTTTGACTCCTGAAATGTTGCCGATGATTATTACGGCGAGTCTTGCCAAAGGCTCCATCATCATGGCCAAGGAAAAAGTCGTCATCAAAAAACTCAATGCGATCCAAGACCTTGGGGCTATCGATATTTTGTGTACAGATAAGACAGGAACCTTGACCCAAGATGAAATCGTTTTGGAGTATCCGCTTGATATCCATGGCGATTTGGATCTATCAGTCCTTCGCCGGGCTTATTTGAATTCCTATTTCCAAACTGGGCTAAAAAATTTGATGGACCGGGCGATTATCAATCGAACCCATAAAGAAGCCAAGAAACATGAGATCGTCCGAGATCTAGATCAAACCTTCCATAAGATAGATGAATTGCCCTTTGATTTTGAACGTCGTCGCATGAGTGTCATTGTTAAAGACGAAGACGGTGTGGTCAGCATGGTGACCAAGGGTGCCTTGGAAGAAATGCTTTCTGTATCGACTTATGTTGAGTACAAGGGTGATATCAAACGATTAACAGACGAGGTCCGTCAAGAGGTCCTCGCTGAGGTCGCTCAATTAAATGAACAAGGTCTTCGTGTTTTGGGCGTCAGCTACAAAACCGACTTGGACGAAAATGACATCTTTAGTGTTGAAGATGAAGGAGACATGATCCTAACCGGTTACCTGGCCTTTCTTGATCCACCAAAACCTTCTGCAGCTCCAGCGATCAAAGCTCTTGCAGAATATGGGGTTACCACTAAGATCTTAACTGGCGACAATGATAAGGTCACCCAAGCTGTCTGTGAAAAAGTAGGACTAGATGTCGAGCGGATACTTTTGGGAAGCGAAATCGATACGATGACAGACCAAGAGTTAGCACAAGTTGTGGAAACAACAACGGTCTTTGCCAAATTATCACCAGATCAAAAAGCGCGGATCATCCTCTGTCTCAAGAACAATGGCCACAAGGTGGGTTACATGGGAGATGGGATTAACGATGCTCCATCCATGAAGGTCTCAGACGTTGGGATCTCCGTGGATACCGCTGTGGATATTGCCAAGGAAACAGCAGATGTCATCCTTCTAGATAAGGACTTGATGGTTCTTGAAAAAGGCTTGGTCGAAGGCCGCAAGGTCTATGCCAATATGACCAAGTACATCAAGATGACGGTCTCTTCTAACTTCGGGAACATCTTTTCTCTGCTCTTTGCCAGCATCTTTTTGCCTTTCCTTCCAATGGCTCCCGTTCATTTGATTGTGCTCAATCTTATCTATGATCTTTCTTGTATCGCCCTTCCTTTTGACAATGTCGACAAGGAATTCCTCAAGAAACCTCGTATCTGGGAAGCAAACTCTATCATGCGTTTTATGGCCTGGATTGGTCCCATTTCATCTGTATTTGATATTATTACCTACATGCTTCTTTACTTCCTTGTTGTTCCTATGATTTTAGGTCATGGCTACAACCATGGAGCAGCAGATGCAGCAGCCTTTATCATGGTGTTCCAAACTGGATGGTTTATCGAATCCATGTGGTCTCAAACCATGGTTATCCATATGTTGCGTTCACCAAAACTGCCATTTATCCAAAGTCGTCCAGCCTTCTCAGTCGTGGTGACGACCCTAGCAGCAGCCTTCTTTGTAACCTCCCTTCCATATAGTCCTTTGGCTTCTATCTTGAAGTTGAGCCAACTAAATGGATTGTACTTTGTTCTATTGTTTGCTATTATCGTCCTTTATATGCTGAGTGTGACGGTTGTCAAACGTATCTATATTAAGAAATACAAAGAATGGTTGTAATTGATTGATAGAAAGAGTGAGTCCGAACTTAAAAAATTAAGTGTAAGGGCTCTCTTTTTTTTGTAAAATTTGGTATAATAAGAGGAATGTAAAGTTGGAAATGAAGATTTCCATGTGCTGTGAGTATCAAAGAGGGACTGAAAGAAAGAGTAGAGCTTGACTCCACTTTTATCATAGTTCTTTTTTGAAAAATAACAGCTTAGAAAGAAGGATCTCAAAATGGGAAAATTAGAAGTTATTACACATCCACTGATTCAACACAAATTGTCTATTCTCCGCCGCACGGATACCTCTACGAAGGCCTTTCGTGAATTGGTAGATGAAATTGCTATGTTGATGGGCTACGAAGTGTTGCGTGAATTGCCTCTTGAAGATGTTGAAATTGAAACTCCTATTACTAAAACCGTTCAAAAGCAAATCGCAGGGAAGAAGTTGGCTATTGTCCCAATTCTTCGTGCAGGGATTGGGATGGTCGATGGTCTCTTGAGTTTGGTACCAGCTGCTAAGGTTGGCCATATCGGGATGTACCGTGATGAAGAAACCTTGAAACCAGTTGAATACTTGGTGAAATTGCCAGAAGATATTGATCAACGTCGTATCTTTGTAGTAGACCCGATGCTTGCTACGGGTGGATCCGCTATTCTAGCGATTGATTCCTTGAAAAAACGTGGCGCTAGCCATATCAAATTTGTCTGCCTAGTATCAGCGCCAGAAGGGGTGAAAGCTCTTCAAGAAGCTCACCCAGATGTTGATATCTTTACAGCAGCCCTCGATGATCATTTGAATGAACATGGCTACATTGTTCCTGGTCTTGGAGATGCGGGTGACCGTTTATTCGGTACCAAATAAGAAACCATTCATGATTCGTCCGAAAGGTGCTTAAGATTTGACCTTTTTTGACCATTGGTTTATAATAGCACATATACTTTGAACCTCACGAATTGTGAGAATGAATGGATACTAAAGGAGAAGAATAGATGATTCCAGTAGTTATTGAACAAACCAGTCGTGGAGAACGTTCTTACGATATTTATTCCCGTCTGTTGAAAGATCGAATTATCATGGTAACAGGACCAGTTGAGGACCAAATGGCTAACTCCATTATCGCTCAATTGCTCTTCTTGGATGCCCAAGATAATACAAAAGATATCTATATGTATATCAATACACCAGGTGGCTCTGTCTCGGCAGGTCTAGCCATTGTAGATACCATGAACTTTATCAAGTCAGATGTCCAAACCATTGTCATGGGGATGGCAGCTTCTATGGGAACAATTATCGCTTCAAGCGGCGCGAAGGGCAAACGCTTCATGTTGCCAAACGCCGAGTATATGATTCACCAACCAATGGGTGGTACTGGTGGTGGTACCCAACAAACCGATATGGCGATTGCAGCAGAACACTTGCTCAAAACACGGAATAACTTGGAAAAAATCCTTGCGGAAAATTCAGGTCAATCCATTGAAAAAGTGCATGCTGATGCTGAACGTGACAATTGGATGAGCGCGCAAGAAACACTTGAATATGGCTTTATTGATGAAATCATGGCCAATAATAAATTGGACTAAACCATCCTATGGGAAGGTCCGTCAAGAGGCTGGGACAAAAGTCCTAGCCTCTCAATTATTTTTGGATTGTCGAGCAAAACGTAGTGGTTGAGTGGGCTCTACTACGCTGATTTCATCAGCTTTTACAGCCCTACTCAACTGTGCGGAGGTGGGACGATGAAATCGAATTCTAACGAATTACCATTTTCTGTCCCACTCTCTTTTTTGCTCTCATAAAAGAGTAGTTCTTTTTCTTGAAATTTGATATACTAGTAACAGAACGAGAAAGGGATTGACCATGTTTGAGAAACAAGAAAGAACAGGCTTGATTGTTAAATTGTATTACAATCGAGACGGAAAAAAATTACAATCTGTCGGAGATGTCTTGTACCATTCTAAGAAATGCCGTTATGTCCAATTGTATGTGGACAGTGACAAGGCCGATCAAGTCATGGAAGACTTAAAAAAAGAACGTTATGTCAAAAAGGTCTTGCCTTGCCATCTCAAAGATTTAGATACAGATTTTGTGGGGAGTTTGCAACGATTGGAGACCCCATCTGTGGTCATAGAAGTTTAGAAAACGCAATCATTTGATGGATTGTGCTTTTTTTATTGACAATTGTCAGATAATTCGGTATATTCTTAATGT
Source organism: Streptococcus sp. 210928-DFI.4.42 (assembly GCF_020554365.1). NCBI lineage: Bacteria > Bacillati > Bacillota > Bacilli > Lactobacillales > Streptococcaceae > Streptococcus > Streptococcus sp. 210928-DFI.4.42. Next base: position 172,961 of record NZ_JAJCHF010000001.1, on the reverse strand, counting down.
ATTTAATTTAAGATTCATTTAAGGAGATCATTACAAATGAAGAAAAAATTTGCTCTTTCATTTTTAACCATTGCAAGCATCGCTCTTCTTGCTGCTTGTGGTGAAGTTTCTACTTCAGGTTCAAACACAACTGGTAACGAAATCGGCAAGGAACTAAAAGTCGGTTTTAACTTTGAAAAAACTGGTGAAGTAGCAGCCTACGGTAGCGCTGAACAAAAAGGTGCTCAATTGGCCGTTGATGAAATCAACGCTAAGGGTGGAGCTGATGGCAAAAAGATCGTTGTCACAGATAAAGATAACAAGTCTGAAACAGCTGAAGCAGCTACAGTCACTACAAACCTTGTCACTCAATCAAAAGTGAACGCTCTTGTTGGACCTGCAACTTCAGGTGCTACTGCAGCAGCGGTTGCCAACGCTGGTAAAGCAGGTGTTCCATTGGTAACACCATCTGCAACTCAAGATGATTTGACAAAAGGTCAAGATTACCTCTTCCGTGCTACCTTCATCGATAGCTTCCAAGGAAAAATCATTGCCAAATACACAACTGATAACTTGAAAGCGAAGAAAGTCGTTCTTTACTACGATAACTCATCTGACTATGCGAAAGGGATTGCTGAAGCCTTCAAGAAATCTTACAAAGGTGAAATCGTAGCAACAGAAACCTTCCAATCTAAGGATACAGACTTCCAAGCTGCTCTTACAAAAATCAAAGATAAAGATTTCGATGCGATTGTTCTTCCAGGTTACTACACAGAAACTGGTAAGATCGTAAACCAAGCGCGTGGTATGGGAATCAAACAACCAATCATTGGTGGGGATGGATTTAGCGATGCTAAGTTCGTTGAACAAGCAACACCTGCCGCAGCTACAGATATCTACTACGTAGCTGGATTCTCTACTGAAGGTGAAATGACTGATAAAGCCAAGAAATTCGTAGAAGCCTACAAAGCGAAATACAATGAAGAACCTTCAATGTTCGCAGCTTTGGCTTATGATTCAGTTTACATGGTTGCAGAAGCATCTAAAGGTGCTAAGAACTCTGTCGAATTGAAAGATAACCTTGCGAAGTTGAAAGACTTGGAAGGTGTGACTGGTACAATGTCAATTGACAAGAACCACAACCCGGTTAAATCAGCTCTTATGATTGGCTTGAAAGATGGTAAAGTCAAATCAGTTGAGTCTGTTAAACCATAATTATCATTTGTTGTTTGTACAAGAGGCTGGGAGAATGAAAATTCCTGGCCTCGCTCTTTATTGTTAGAAAGGATGGTTCAAATGCTCCAGCAATTAGTGAACGGTCTAATCTTGGGGAGTGTCTATGCACTCTTGGCCCTTGGTTATACCATGGTGTATGGAATTATCAAATTGATCAACTTTGCCCATGGGGATATCTACATGGTAGGTGCCTTTATGGGATATTTCTTATTGAACTCATGGAAAGTGAACTTCTTTGTCGCCTTGCTCCTAGCCATGGTTGGGACAGCTATTTTAGGGGTTGTAATTGAATACCTGGCTTATCGTCCGCTTCGTCATTCGACTCGGATTGCAGCCTTGATCACAGCCATCGGGGTTTCCTTCTTGCTCGAATATGGGATGGTCTTCTTCGTCGGTGCCAATACCCGTTCCTTCCCGCAAGTGATTAAAACGGTTCGTTACAACTTCGGTCCTATTTCAATCTCCAATATTCAGTTGATGATCTTGGGAGTATCTGTTTTCTTGATGGTCGCTCTTCAATTTATTATTCAAAAAACAAAGATGGGGAAAGCCATGCGGGCTGTATCTGTGGATAGTGATGCCGCTCAATTGATGGGGATTAACGTAAACCGTACGATCAGCTTTACCTTTGCTTTGGGATCAGCCTTGGCAGGTGCTGGTGGTGTCTTGATTGGTTTGTATTACAACTCGATCGAGCCTTTGATGGGGATGACACCAGGGATCAAAGCCTTTGTCGCAGCCGTTCTTGGAGGAATCGGAATCATTCCAGGTGCTGCCCTAGGTGGATTTGTTATCGGTTTGTTGGAAACCTTCGCTACAGCGATCGGTCTTTCAGACTTCCGTGATGCCATTGTGTATGCCATCTTGATTGTGATCTTGCTCATCCGTCCAGCAGGTATCCTCGGTAAAAATGTGAAAGAGAAGGTGTAAGCCATGAAACAAAATTTAAAACTGAATTTAGTCTGGCTTGGTCTTTTGGTCGCAGGTTTTGCCTTGATCCAAGTCTTGGTTGCAGCGGGTGTGCTCAACCTCTTCTATATCCAAATTTTAGAACAAATTGGAATTAATATTATCCTTGCAGTTGGCTTGAACCTCATTGTTGGTTTCTCAGGTCAATTCTCACTCGGGCATGCCGGATTTATGGCGATTGGTGCCTATTCTGCAGCCATTCTCGGTTCCAAATCACCAACCTATGGGGCTTTCTTTGGCGCGATGGTTTTAGGTGCTTTGATTGCTGGTGTCGTTGCCTTGATCGTTGGGGTTCCAACCCTTCGTTTGAAAGGGGACTACCTCGCGATTGCGACACTTGGGGTTTCTGAAATCATCCGGATCTTGATCGTCAATGGGGGTACCCTCACCAATGGTGCTGCTGGGATCCTTGGTTTGCCAGCCTTTACAACTTGGCAATTGGTTTACCTCTTTGTTGTCATTACAACGATCTTTACGATTAACTTCTTACGTAGTCCAATTGGACGCTCTACCCTTTCTGTTCGTGAAGATGAAATCGCAGCAGAATCTGTTGGGATCAATACGACCAAAGTCAAAGTCATCGCCTTTGTATTTGGTGCGATCACAGCGGCGATTGCTGGATCTCTCCAAGCCGGCTTTATCGGCTCTGTTGTTCCTAAAGATTACTCTTTCACCAATACCATTAATGTCTTGATCATTGTCGTGTTTGGTGGTTTGGGATCAATGTCCGGAACAGTTGTGGCAGCCATCGTCTTGGGTATCTTGAACATGGTGCTTCAAGACTTCTCAAGTGTACGTATGATCATTTACTCATTGGCTTTGATTCTCGTAATGATCTTCCGTCCAGGTGGTCTTCTTGGAACATGGGAATTCAGCTTGAAAAAACTACTCTCAAAAAAGGAGGCTAACTAATGGCACTTCTTGAAGTAAAAAATTTAACAAAAAACTTTGGTGGTTTGACAGCCGTTGGGGATGTGACCATGGAACTTAATGAAGGGGAATTGGTTGGTTTGATCGGACCCAACGGTGCCGGTAAAACAACCCTCTTCAACCTCCTAACAGGGGTATATGAACCAAGTGAAGGGACCATTACCTTAGATGGTCAGTTGCTAAATGGTAAAGCACCTTATAAAATCGCTGCAGGTGGTCTGGGACGGACTTTCCAAAATATTCGTCTCTTTAAAGATTTAAGCGTTTTGGACAATGTCTTGATTGCCTTTGCCAATCACCACAAACCACATGTCTTTGCGAGTCTTTTCCGCTTGCCAAGCTATTACAAGAATGAAGAAGCTTTGAAAGCGAAAGCCCTTGAATTGTTAGCGATTTTTGGTTTGGAAAAAGAAGCAGATACCTTGGCCAAAAACTTAGCTTACGGACAACAACGTCACTTGGAGATCGTTCGTGCCCTTGCTACAGAGCCAAAAATCCTCTTCTTGGATGAACCTGCTGCAGGGATGAACCCTCAAGAAACATCAGAATTAACCCAACTGATCCGTCGCATTCAAAAAGAATTTAATATTACGATCATGTTGATCGAGCATGATATGAGTTTGGTTATGGAAGTAACAGAACGGATTTATGTATTGGAATATGGCCGCTTGATTGCCCATGGTACGCCAGATGAAATCAAGAACAACAAACGTGTAATCGAAGCCTATCTAGGAGGTGAAGCCTAATGTCTATGTTAAAAGTTGAAAATCTTTCTGTACACTATGGCATGATCCAGGCTGTCCGTGATGTCAGTTTCGAGGTAAATGAAGGAGAAGTTGTTTCTCTTATCGGTGCTAACGGTGCTGGGAAAACATCTATTCTTCGTACCATTTCAGGTTTGGTGCGTCCAAGTGCTGGGAAAATTGAGTTTTTGGGTCAGGAGATTCAAAAGGTTCCAGCTCAAAAGATTGTAGCAGCAGGACTCTCCCAAGTTCCAGAAGGCCGTCACGTCTTTCCAGGCTTGACCGTTATGGAAAACTTGGAAATGGGAGCTTTCTTGAAGAAAGATCGAGAAGAAAATCAAGCTAACTTGAAGAAAGTCTTCTCCCGTTTCCCACGTTTGGAAGAACGGAAGAACCAAGATGCAGCCACCCTATCTGGTGGGGAGCAACAAATGCTTGCAATGGGTCGTGCCCTCATGTCGACGCCAAAACTTTTGCTCCTGGATGAACCTTCTATGGGATTGGCCCCAATCTTTATCCAAGAAATCTTTGATATCATCCAAGATATCCAAAAACAAGGAACAACTGTTCTCTTGATTGAACAAAATGCCAACAAGGCCCTTGCCATCGCAGACCGCGGTTATGTTTTGGAAACAGGGAAAGTCGTTCTTACCGGAACAGGAAAAGAACTCTTAGCCTCAGAAGAAGTCCGCAAGGCCTACCTTGGTGGATAAGATTTTTAAGTTTGTTTGAAAGGAAAGGTCGAATGGCCTTTCTTTTTTTCACCTCTCTTGTTTGATTTTTCTAAATTTTGAAAACAAGAGAAAACTGCTGAAAGCGTTTGAAATCATTCTTAAAATCAAGTATAATAAAAATAATAAAAGCATAGGAGAACTTGTTATGGCTGTTAAAGATTTTATGACACGTAAAGTGGTTTACATTAGTCCAGATACTACAATTGCCCACGCGGCAGATTTGATGCGCGAACAAGGTTTGCACCGTTTGCCAGTCATTGAAAACGATAAATTGGTTGGTTTGGTGACAGAAGGTACGATTGCAGAAGCAAGTCCATCTAAAGCAACAAGCTTGTCTATTTTCGAGATGAACTATCTGTTGAACAAGACTAAGGTTAAAGATGTCATGCTTCGCGATGTCATTACCGTCTCTAAATTTGCAAGCTTAGAAGATGCTACTTACCTCATGTATAAGAACAAGGTGGGAATTCTTCCAGTCGTGGACAATGACCAAGTATCCGGTGTCATCACAGATCGTGATATTTTCCGTGCCTTCCTTGAAGTATCCGGTTATGGAGAAGAAGGAGTTCGTGTTCGCTTTGTGACAGAAGATAAGGTTGGCGTTCTAGAACAAATCATTCACTTGATTGTAGAAGAAGGGTATAACATCGCAAATACAGTCAATATCCCAACCAAAGACGATCGTGTCGTTATCGAAGTTCAAATTGATGGGGTGACAGATCTAGAAGGAATCCGTAGTAAATTTGAAGCCAACGGTTTGAAAGTCGATGAAATCACTCGAACAACCGCAAAAGCTATTTAATAGAAAAATCAGGCTGGATGACAATCCAGTCTGATTTTTCTATTAACGGTTAATGGGTTGTTTTTCTTTATCTAAAGTGAAGCCTTCGCCCAGAATTTCATGGGCTTCTGAAATGGTGATAAAGGCGAATGGATCGATCTGATTGATGATGTCTTTCATTTGTTTCATCTCATTCCGTGAAACGACACAGTAGACAATATCCAGATCTTTACGGCTGTAATAGCCCATCCCGCGAATAAAGGTAATCCCGCGACCCAGATCGTCAGAAACCTTTTTGGCAATTTCTTCTGGTTTAGAGGTAACGATAAGGAAGCCTTTTCCAGCAAAACCACCTTCCCCAATCAAGTCGATGACAAGGGTGTCAATCAGGATAAAGAAGAGGGTATACATAGCGGTGCGGACATCTTGGAAGACTACGACAACAGTTATCAGAACAATGGCATCGACAATCAACATGAGTTTTCCCATACTGAGGGAAGTGTATTTATTAAAGATGCGAGCGAGGATATCTGTTCCTCCAGTGGTTCCTCCAGCATTGAAGATGATCCCTAGCCCTAAACCAAGGACAACCCCTGAGGCGATACAGGCAAGCAGAATATCTCCTTTAAAGGCGTCAAAGATGAAGTGATGGTAGCGGTGGCTGAGGGGCATGGCTTCAAAAATAGCCATCCAAGCCGAAACTGAGAAAGTCCCCAGTAAGCTCAGATAAAGAGATTTCTTGCCCAGCAGCTTCCAAGCCAAAACGAAGAGAGGGATATTGATCAGCAAGTTCATGATGGATACAGGGATTTTGAAAAGGTAATAGGTGATCAAGGTAATCCCTGTTGCTCCTCCTTCATAGAAGTGAAAGGGAATGACTAAAAAATAGATCCCAAACGAAAAAATGCCGGCCCCAAAAATGATAGCCAGAATATCTTTAAATTTAAACATGATAGGTTGTCTCCTAAAACTTTATAAGAATATTGTAACAAAAAAGTGAAAAAATGAAAATGACTTTGAAAAATTTTCTCTCCTTAAATACAAGATTTTTACCCTTATTTTTGGTAAAATAAAAAGAAGAAAAACAGAAAGAGGATACTATGGTAAACGGTACATTAATTTCATTTGAAGGTCCAGAAGGAGCGGGAAAATCATCGGTCCTAGAAGCCATTTTGCCTCTACTTGAAGAAAAAGGAATTCCTTTTATTACAACCCGTGAACCAGGTGGTGTCGACATTGCCGAAAAGATCCGCCAAGTCATTTTGGATCCAGACCATACTAGTATGGATGCCAAGACCGAGTTGTTGCTCTATATTGCTAGTCGCCGGCAGCATTTGGTGGAACGTGTCTTGCCAGCTCTTGCAGCTGGGAAGGTTGTCTTGATGGACCGCTTTATTGACAGCTCGGTGGCTTATCAAGGGTATGGTCGCGGTCTGAGTGTGGAAGATATCGAGTGGCTCAATCAATTCGCAACAGATGGCCTTAAACCAGACCTAACCCTTTACTTTGATCTGGATGTCGAAGAAGGGCTCGCACGAATTGCGAAAAACCAAGAGCGGGAAGTCAATCGTTTGGATTTGGAAGGATTGGAGCTTCACCAAAAAGTCAGACAAGGTTATTTAGCTTTGTATGAAAAGGAACCAGAGCGCATCGTGAAAATCGATGCCAGTCAATCCTTTGAAGCAGTCTTTGTGGATGTCTTGGCTGTTTTAGAAAATCGCTTGGGGACATTGAAATGAATCTAGAAGAGATCCAACAGCTCCAGCCAGAATTGGTGGAGCGCTTCACCCAGATCCTAGAACACAAACAGCTTAGTCATGCTTATCTCTTTACAGGTTCTTTTGCCAGTTTTGAGATGGCCCTCTTGCTAGCTCAAAGTCAGTTTTGCGAAGATTTGCAAGGAGTCTGGCCTTGTGGCAAATGCCGATCCTGTCGCTTGATTGCTGAAGAAGAATTCTCAGATGTGAAGATCGTGCGTCCAGTCAACCAGATCATAAAGACCGATCGTATTCGCTCGCTCGTTCAAGACTTTTCTCAATCCGGGTTTGAAGGAAGTCGGCAGGTCTTTATCGTCCAAGATGCGGACAAGATGCACACCAATGCAGCGAATTCTCTCTTAAAGGTTATGGAAGAGCCCCAGAGTGAGATCTATCTCTTCTTGTTGGCATCCGATGAAAACTTGATTTTACCGACCATCAAGAGTCGGGCCCAGCAGGTCCATTTTCCCAAAAAGCAAGCCTACCTTACCGAACGTCTAGAAAAAGAAGGTTTGATTAAATCGCAGGCAAGTCTAGTAGCTCGATTTAGTTTTAGTCTTGAAGAGGTAGAGCAGCAAAAAAAGAATGCTACTTTTTTTGAGTTGGCTAAAGTTTGTAATCAGTTCATCGAACGTTGTCACTCCAATTTGAATCGCGCCTATTTGGAAGTGACCCGATTGGTGAGCTTAGCAGATGATAAGGAAAAACAAAGCCAGGCTTTTCGTTTGATGGAGTTGTCTTTAGAAGAGCAGTTACGTTTGAGCAGATCCCAGCAGCTGCTGGAAAAATTGAGTCTTGCTCGCACCATGTGGAAGGCCAATGTTTCTTTTCAAAATGCTCTAGAATATATGGTTTTGAGCTTAGAAAGTTAAGGAGTCAGAATGAATAAAAAAGAATTATTTGATGCTTTAGACGGCTTTTCTCAGAATTTGTTGGTCACCTTGGCTGAAGTTGAAGCCATCAAGAAAAATTTGAAACAAGTCATCGAAGAAAATACAGCTCTTCGCTTAGAAAATGATAAATTGAGAGAACGTTTGGGGGAAGTTGAGAAGACTTCATCCGCAAAGTCACAACACCACGGCCGTGAAAATTTGCAACGTATTTACAACGATGGTTTTCATATCTGCACTTATTCCTATGGTCAACGCCGTGAGAACGATGAAGAGTGTATGTTTTGTGACGAGTTGTTATTTAGGGAGTAAGCATGCAGATCCAACGAAGTTTTAAAGGGGAAAAGAAAACTGGGGTGCTTTACTTGGTCCCAACACCGATCGGTAACCGGGAGGATATGAGTTACCGCATGGTCCAGACCCTAAAGGATGTGGACTTGATCGCAGCTGAGGATACTAGAAATACAGGCCTCTTGCTCAAGCATTTTGAGATTGCGACACCCCAGACCAGCTTTCATGAGCACAATGCCATGGAGAAAATTCCAGATCTGATCGCCCATTTAGAATCTGGAAAAGACTTAGCGCAAGTCTCAGATGCAGGACTCCCTAGTATTTCTGACCCTGGTCATGATTTGGTCAAGGCAGCGATTGAACGCGAGATTCCTGTCGTAGCTGTGCCTGGTCCTAGTGCAGGTATAACGGGTTTGATTGCCAGTGGCCTAGCCCCTCAACCTCATATTTTTTATGGATTTCTGCCTCGCAAAGAGGGGCAACAAAAGGCCTTTTTCCAAGAAAAAGTGGCCTACCCTGAGACTCAGATCTTTTATGAGTCGCCCCATCGGGTGAAGGCGACCTTAGAGAATATGTTGGCTGTCTATGGGGATCGTTCGGTCGTCCTGGTTCGTGAATTGACCAAGATCTACGAGGAATATACTCGTGGCAGTATTTCTGAGTTAGTCGCATTTCTTGAAGAAAATCCCCTCAAAGGGGAGTGTCTCTTGATCGTCGAAGGAGCCAAGGAAGAAGAGCTAGACCTAGAAGAGGTCGACTTGATTCAAGAGATCGACACCTTGGTCCAAGAGGGCATGAAGAAAAATCAAGCAATTAAACAGGTCGCCAAACAATATGGCCTGCAAAAGAGTGAGCTCTATGCTCGTTACCATCAAGACTAGGAAAGGTTGGAAGCAGGATGGAAATTAGAATGGCTTATCCCAATGAGATTAAGCGAATTATGGAAATCATCCAAGATGCCAAGGAAAGCCTGGCTCAAAGACAGGTCGACCAGTGGCAGGATGGCTATCCAGATGAAGAGATCATTTTTGAGGATATTCTAGAAAGTCGTGGCTATGTGGCGGTTGAAGATCAGGAAGTCGTCGCCTATGCAGCCGTCCACAAGGGAAATGAAGCGGCCTATAATGAGATTTATGATGGCAAGTGGGAGCATGACAACTATATGTATGTCACTTTTCACCGTGTCGCTGTAGCCAAAGAAGCTGCTGGCAAAGGGGTGGCTCAGACCTTCCTTCAAGGTTTAATCGAAGGAGAAAAAGGCCCAGATTTCCGTTGCGATACGCACCCGGATAATCTGGTCATGCAACATTTGCTTGAAAAATTGGGCTACCATTATTGTGGAAAGGTCCCTATTGATGGAGTCCGTCTGGCTTATCAAAAGATCAAACGAAAAGCAGAAACTAGTCTATTCCAAGTGGTCTCAGAAGAGGACCGCTGGGACCAAAGAGCGGAAGCAGCCTACAATGACTCTCTATCTTAAACAATTTTATGAAAGCCCTATGGGGCTTCTTTCGATCGTTGTCAGTGAAGAAGGCCTTGTTGAGCTTGATTTTTATGATCCGAAAGAGGAGGCGCCTGATCCCTATGGGGCGCTGGAACAGGTCCATCCCTACCATGAGAAGGTGAAGGAGTGGTTGGACCACTATTTTGTGGGAGATCCAATCGCTATCAGCTTTCCACTAGCACCGCAAGGGACAGCTTTTCAAGAGCGGGTGTGGCAGTTATTGCAAGAGATCCCCTATGGTGAGACTAAGACCTATGGGCAGCTTGCCCAGGATCTTTCTTGTGGTTCAGCCCAGGCCGTAGGACAGGCTGTTGGACGCAATCCCTTGACAATTCTAGTCCCTTGTCACCGCGTGATGGGAAAAAATGGAGAATTGACAGGCTATGCGTCTGGACTCGATCGTAAACGCTGGCTCTTACAACACGAAGGAATTACCTGGAAGGAGAAATGAAATCGATGTATACCTTTATTGAATACCCAAAATGTTCGACTTGTCGAAAGGCTAAATCAGAATTGGACGGTCTCCAATGTGAGTTTCAGAGCCAAAATATTGTAACCGAAACACCGACTAGTCAAGAATTGCAAGACTGGATGGCAGCGTCTGGCCTACCGATCAAATCTTTCTTTAATACCAGCGGGATGAAATACCGGGAACTTGGCTTGAAAGATAAGGTAGATCAACTGACAATAGAAGAAGCAGCGGATCTTTTGGCTAGCGACGGTATGCTGATCAAGCGCCCCCTACTTGTCAAAGACGGAAAAGTGGTTCAAGTAGGTTACCGGAAACCATACGCAGACTTAGATTTGTAAAAGAAAAGGGAGTTGGATTTTCTTTAGAACTATAATAAAAGTATGCCAGAAACTTTCCTTAGGTGAGTACGGACGTCAGCGAACTTCGAAGAAGTTCCATGACTTAGTTTTGAGCCTGAGGTCTCAAAACTCCCGAGTGCTAGAAACAATAATGTTTCTAGCACTTTTCTCACGGCGAAAAGTTTCGGTATATTCTTTATGAGATTCATAAGTTAGAACTTATTTTGATTTCTTGACAAAATCGCGTAACCTATCTTACTTATAATTTATTTTTATATATTCTAAAGGGAGTTGGACTCCCTTTTAATTTTGTATTGAAGATGATATAATCATACGAGTGAAATCAATGAAAGAGAGTCAATCATGAGTATTTTAGAGGTGAAAAATTTAAGCCATGGCTTTGGAGACCGGGCTATTTTTGAGGATGTGTCCTTCCGCTTGTTAAAGGGAGAGCATATCGGTTTGGTTGGAGCCAATGGTGAAGGGAAATCCACCTTCATGAGCATCGTGACCGGCAAAATGCAACCCGACGAAGGGAAGGTTGAGTGGTCTAAGTATGTGACCGCGGGCTATCTGGACCAGCATGCTGTCCTAAAAGAAGGGCAAACGGTGCGCGATGTCTTGCGGACAGCCTTTGATGAACTCTTTAAAGCAGAGGCTCGCATCAATGACCTCTATATGGAAATGGCTGAGGATGGAGCGGATATGGATGCTCTCATGGAAGAAGTCGGAGAGCTCCAGGATCGGTTAGAGAGTCGGGATTTCTATACCTTGGATGCCAAGATTGATGAAGTGGCGCGTGCTCTTGGGGTCATGGACTTTGGCATGGAGACCGATGTGACGACCCTTTCAGGTGGGCAGCGGACCAAGGTCCTTTTGGCTAAATTGCTCCTTGAAAAACCAGATATCCTTCTCTTGGACGAGCCAACCAACTACTTGGATGCGGAGCACATCGATTGGCTCAAACGTTACTTGCAGAACTATGAAAATGCCTTTGTCCTTATTTCCCACGATATTCCTTTCTTGAACGATGTGATCAACATCGTCTACCATGTGGAAAATCAGCAGTTAACCCGCTATTCAGGAGATTACTACCAATTCCTTGAAGTCTATGAAATGAAGAAATCGCAATTGGAAGCGGCTTATGAGCGTCAGCAAAAAGAAATTGCTGATTTGAAAGATTTCGTAGCCCGTAATAAGGCGCGTGTGGCTACACGGAATATGGCTATGTCTCGTCAGAAGAAGCTGGACAAGATGGAACTCATTGAGTTGCAAAGTGAGAAACCAAAGCCATCCTTTGACTTTAAAAATGCCCGTACTCCGGGACGCTTTATCTTCCAGGCCAAGGGTCTCCAGATTGGGTATGACCGTCCTTTGACCAAGCCTTTGAACCTAACGTTTGAGCGCAATCAAAAGGTAGCCATCATCGGTGCCAACGGGATCGGGAAAACCACTCTCTTGAAGAGCTTGCTGGGAATCATCCCACCTATCGCTGGAGAAGTAGAGCGTGGAGATTACCTAGAACTTGGCTACTTCGAGCAAGAGGTCGAAGGGGGCAATCGTCAGACACCGCTAGAGGCAGTTTGGAATGCCTTTCCAGCTCTCAACCAAGCAGAGGTCCGTGCAGCTCTTGCCCGCTGTGGGTTGACCACTAAACATATCGAGAGCCAAATTCAGGTATTATCCGGTGGAGAGCAAGCCAAGGTACGCTTCTGTCTCTTGATGAACCGTGAAAACAATGTCTTGGTACTAGACGAACCAACCAACCACTTGGATGTAGATGCCAAAGAAGAATTGAAACGGGCCCTGAAAGAATACAAGGGATCGATCCTCATGGTTTGCCACGAGCCAGACTTCTATGAAGGCTGGATGGACCAAATCTGGGACTTTAATGAATTAACGTAAACACAAAAAGAGAACCATGCGGTTCTCTTTTTAGATTGACGTTACATACTTCTTAGAAACTTTCCTTAGGTGAGGACGGACGTCAGCGAACTTCGTAGAAGTTCCATGACTAATTATTGAGCCTAAGGTCTCAATAATTCCGAGTGCCTGAAACTGTATTGTTTCAGGCACTTTTCTCACAGCGGAAAGTTTCAGTAGATGAATGTCTTAAATAATTAGAATTCATTTTATTTACCAATGAATCTATTAGGTAATTTTATGTAAAATGTTTATCAATATTTTAAAAAGAGAACCGTGCGGTTCTCTTTTCATTATTTTTTGAAATTATAGTCTTTTAAAATCTCGATTTTTTCAATCTTGATGTCTGTTTTTGGTTTGTCCTTATCATCAGTTTCGGCAGACGCAATTTTATCCACCACATCCATGCCATCGATGACTTGCCCAAAGACAGTGTAGTTGCCACCATCAAGGGTTGGATTTCCACCATTTTTATAAGCATCGATAATCTTAGCTGGGAAGCGATCAGTCGGGAGCTTGCTAGAAATATCTTCCTTATTTTGGTTGATATAGAATTGACTACCGTTGGTATTTGGACCAGAATTGGCCATGGCTAGGGCTCCACGAAGGTTGTAAAGGTATGGAGAATACTCATTCTCAAAACCAGTACCTGAATCTTTGGATTTGTCTTTGCCCTTCCAGATGGATTCACCACCAGTACCATCTCCCTTAGGATCCCCAGTTTGGATCATAAAGTTGTTAATGACACGATGGAAAAGTAAGCCATTGTAGTAGCCTTCTTTTGCATGGGTCAAGAAGTTTTCAACTGCAAGTGGGGCATATTTAGGGAAGAGCTTCACAGTGATGTCGCCTTCTGTCGTTGTGATTTTAACCTCCGCTTCGTCTTCAGCCACGTCAGTTGAAAGTTGTGGGAAGACGGCATTTTCATTGGTCATGGCGTCGTTAAAATCTTTGCGCAGTTGTTCTAATTTCTTTTGATCTTCTTCAATTTTCTTTTGATCTTTTTCACTAGAGCTAGAAGTTGCTGTCTGCTCTGTCTTTTCTTTGCTTGAGCTTGAAGAGTTAGCGTCTGTCTTATTGGACGAACAAGCTGTTAAAGCCAAGCCGGAAAATAATAGTAGTGCGATTAATTTTTTCATATTCTTCCTTTCCAACATAGTTGTCTTTCTCTATTGTACCTTAATTTTGCGATACTTTCAAATTTAGATGGAAATCTCTATTCACTAGAGTTATTTCAAGATTGACAAGGGTTGATAAATCACTAGTTAAAAAGGAAGTTGCGTTGAGATAGAAAATTCGGTATGATGGGAGATAAGTTGATTGGTTTAAGAAAAAAACGATAGGTTTTGTAGAGGAAAAGAATGAAAAAATGTTTAAAGAGTAAGATGGCAGGAGTGATATTTAGTTTGCTACTTATTTTTGGGTGTGTACTCGTATTGATTTATCCAAAATCGAATCATCACAAGAAAACTGAATCTGCTTCAACATATGTAGAAGCAGGGGATATTAAGAATGTATCATACTGGGGCGATCATAACGAGTATATTCTAGCTAAAGATTTTTATTTTGTAGGGAATCGTTATTTGGTCAGTTTTAATTATAATGAAAAACAAGACAAAAACAATTTACAGAAAGAATATACTGGATTTCGATATTATGATATAAGTAGAGATATGGCAGAAACGAAAGTTGATTTCATAAAAGATATTCGAAAAAAATTTCCAAAGGCTTACTCGAAAAATTTCGATGTGATAAATAATAAAGGTCAAAGTCTTGTATGGTTTCGCTATTATGAGTCAAAGGATTCAGAAAAATCATATGAATTATTTTATGATTTAGATCATCATGAATTTATTGAATCCGAAAGTATAGATACAGAAGTGTCAACTATTGACGCAATCCTTACTTCCTATACTAATTTAGGTGGTTTGGTAGTGAAAAATTCAGGGTATCGTATTGGGTCAAGAATAGAGCTTAATGAGTATAGAGATAAGAATAGCGTAAATCTAAATATTTTTAAAGAACATCCTGAATTGAAAGAAAAGCTTTCAAAGGAAGGTTACATCTTATACCCACGTCAAGACTCTATGTCTAATGCGGAATATTTTGACCAACTACTTCACTGGTTTGCTTATATCGGTCAAGATCGAATCTCTGGAGTAAAGATAGATGCTTACTACTCAAAAGATGGACAGGAGCATGAAATCCATTCTTATGAAGAGTTTAAACAATACTACAATGGAAAAGATGGCGAATTACAGGATTGAATCTAGCCACATTGAAAACAGGAATAGAAAAGAGTGATGTGTATGAATTATGGTCAAATGCGCAAAAACTATAGACTCTATATTAGATCTGCTGGCTTGTTGGCAATGCTTCTGATTGTTTGTATAGGATTATTGGTCAGAGATCCCCTTCTTCAGACTGCGGGCCTCTTATTGGTCCTTGCAGGCTTGTTTTTATTCATCCACTTGCTCAAGAAGAGCTACACCAACAAGTGTAACACCATTCTCCATGTAGACTTAGATTTAGCTTTTTGGCAGCAATACCTTCAGTTGAACAAGAATGTGAAAAAGCCCATTTTACAGATAGATATGAAGCTAACATCGGTCGCCTATTCTTTTATGATGGGAGATTTCGATGCTGTTATAGAGGAAGCTAGGGAGGCACTTAGTCAGAAGGAACTACCGCAGAAATATAAGAACTTTTTTGAGAGTTACCTCATGCGATCGACTGTCCTGACAGATCCTGATTTGACTAGAGAAGAGCTAGAGGCTCAGTTAAATGAATTGACCATTACAGACCCTACACTGGCTGAGAAAACAAAAGAGGTCTGTCTCGCTCTTTATGATTTAACCATTGCGCACCAAAGCAATGATTATTTCGAAGACTTAAGCAATGACTTCAAGTACCAGCAGTTGGAAATCATCTACTACCAAGCCTTGAATGCTGCTCTCAAAGGAGATCAGTCTAGAGCTGAAGAGCTCTTTCGCAAGTTGGTTTCAGAAGATGAGTCGCTCTATATCGTTCGAAAGGCTAAACGATACTTGAAGGATGAATTCAGTCATCTGTAAGTCCTACAATCGAAATAGACATTAATTGAAAGAGCCTGAAAAAATATAAGGAGTTATTGGAAGATAAGAATGAAAAAATCAATCTTTAGGGCCAATTTTTATGAGAGCCGTCGTTTGCGTCATGATGGCTTTATCGATTATATGGTCAAGGACACAAATAGCCGAAAAATCTACACAAAGCCATTTAGTATTGCGAGGAAACTATTTTCATTTATGGGGATACTGTTCATGTTTGGATTTTCTGCATTAATGGAGTCGCAAACTCATCACCCTGATCCAGATGCACCAGTTGAAACCTGGGGGATCAATTTCTATCCACTCTGGCTGTTTTTCTTGTGTTGGTTTTTATGGTTTCTTGTTTGTAGAAAAAATCTGCGTAGAAAATATGATGCAAAGATTCCTTATACTAGTATCTTGAATTTGAATCTGTATCTGATTTGGATGGTGCTTGCTCTGAATTTGTTTTTTATCACCGTCATAGGTAGATACCTTACGATTTTGGGTTTGGTTTTTTTCTATGTTCTTACCGGAATCATATTGTTTATGATTGTCCAATTTAGAATGAAATCGCTAAAAATTCGTCTTTATGGAGTGCAGGATCCTAGTGTAACTGCTAGACAGCAAAAGATCATAGAAGTCATTGCTGGACTAGGTGGAATAATTGTAGCAGGTTGGATGGTTCTGAAATTTCTTTTCCCCAAAATTGGAGAAGTAAAAGGTGATTTTTTAGGAACCATCTCATTTATAGGAATGGTATTTTTTGCAAATATTATTGTTTTGAGTATGGAAGTAGTGATGATGTTACCCTATTCACTGTATGGTTATTATCGAAATAAATATTCAGAGGAATATCGCGAGTTCGAAGGGAAATCGCTGGAAGAATGGTATGGCAAAAAGTATTTGAAGAAACACCAGGAGTACTTGAAACATGAATAAACATTTTGAAGAGATGTCGTTTGATGAATTGAAATGCTACCGTAGAGAAGGTCTATGGAGATCTTTGGGCTTATTACTGGTCATTAATTTAGTGATTACGGGTATGGTTCTGATGGAAGTGAACCATGTTTCTCCATCGAATCAGAATCGTTTTCGGGGTATTGGTTTGACAACGGTCATTGCGCTCTTTGGCTACATGAAGCCTCTGATAGCAGCAAATCGCGTGATGTTAGACCATCCGGATTGGGTCAAGAAATCAGGTTTCCGAGCGAAAATTCCTTTGCCAATGGCTTGGCATGTCAAAAGGCTTTGTGTCCTTGGAGCGAGTCTCTTGGTGATTGGAGTAGGATTTGCCTCGTCATTCAAACCTCAAGTCCAACAAACAAATGTACAAGATCAAATCGATATCATTCAAATGGATAACGAATTGGAAAGAGAGCAAAAAGTCGATCAAGTTCTAGATACCATCACACCGGAGGATAAAAAATCTGAGTAAGATCCATTTTGGAATTTGAACATCATTGAATATCGTTCTAAACAGCTCTAAAGAACAGTGCCCACTCGGTGCTGTTTTTCTGCTTTCTGCTACAAATTTGTGGAAGTGATTTTACTAGAGAACTAGCTTGAAAATGTGATATAATAAAGGTTATGGCAAACAATAATCAATCAAAAAAAACACGGTCGACAAGACGACTGTCCAAAGCAGAATTAGAAAGAAAAAAAGCAATTCATCGCATGATTGCGACCATTCTGATTAGTCTGGTCTTAATTTTTGCGGCCTTGAAATTGGGGGCAGTAGGGGTCTTAGCCTACAATTTGATCCGACTCTTTGTTGGGAGTTTGGCTTACTTAGCTATTTTAGCGACCTTTTTCTACCTTTATGCCTTTAAATGGCTGGATAAACACGAAGGGGTGATTTCAGGATTCCTAAGTTTCTTTGCTGGGGTTCTCCTGATGTTTCAGGCTTTCTTTGTATCCTCCCTTCATTTAGACAATGATGGAATCAAGGTCACTTTTTCAAGAATCATGGCAGACTTGATTCATCTGCGGGTGGAGAGTTTTGCGGGTGGTGGTATGATCGGTGCCCTTCTTTATGCTCCGATTTCCTTCCTGTTTTCAAATATTGGCTCTTATTTTATTGGCCTTCTCTTTATTGGATTGGGGATCCTCTTGATGAGTCCTTACTCCATCTATGATTTGTTTGAAAAGGGATCGGAAGCCTTCCACGCTTCTATGGAAAAACGCAAAGAACGTCGCGAGCAGAAATTCCTTGAAAAAGAAGCGAGAGCTGCTGAGGAAGCTGCTGCAGCTGAACGAGAGCAAGAAGAAGCAAGTGCAGTTCTTCCAACTCCCCTTTCAATGGAAGGGCATCCTGTAGATCCTGAAACGGGAGAGGTGCTGGCGGAAGAGCCGTTCACAGAGACCTTCCCAGAAGCCGAAATTGTTGCACCAGCCACACCAGAGATCTACCTGCCAGATGAAGAATGGCCTGAAGAGCCTGAAGCATACGAAGAGCTTCCGGAAGTCGAAGAATTC
This sequence comes from Streptococcus sp. 210928-DFI.4.42, assembly GCF_020554365.1. Lineage (NCBI taxonomy): Bacteria > Bacillati > Bacillota > Bacilli > Lactobacillales > Streptococcaceae > Streptococcus > Streptococcus sp. 210928-DFI.4.42. Next base: position 154,868 of record NZ_JAJCHF010000001.1, on the reverse strand, counting down.
GAGGACGATGGGGAAGAAGTTCAAGTGGATTTCACACCTAAGGAATTGCTCCAGTACAAGCTTCCAACCATTGATCTTTTCGCACCTGACAAGCCCAAAAATCAATCCAAAGAGAAAAACATCGTTCGCCAGAATATCCGCATTTTGGAAGAGACCTTTGCAAGCTTTAACATCAAGGCGACAGTGGAGCGGGCGGAAATCGGTCCTTCTGTTACCAAATATGAAGTCAAGCCGGCTGTCGGTGTGCGGGTCAACCGTATCTCCAATCTAGCAGATGATTTGGCTTTGGCCCTAGCAGCCAAGGATGTGCGGATTGAAGCACCGATTCCAGGGAAGTCTCTGGTCGGGATTGAAGTGCCCAACTCAGAGATTGCAACCGTTTCCTTCCGTGAATTGTGGGAGCAGTCCAAGACAGACCCAGCTAAACTCCTTGAGATTCCTCTTGGGAAGGCCGTAGATGGTTCAGCTCGGACCTTTGATTTGGCTCGGATGCCTCACCTCTTGGTAGCGGGTTCTACTGGATCTGGTAAGTCAGTAGCGGTTAATGGGATTATTTCGAGTATCTTGATGAAGGCCCGTCCGGACGAAGTCAAGTTTATGATGGTCGATCCAAAGATGGTGGAGCTTTCTGTCTACAATGATATTCCTCACCTTTTGATTCCAGTGGTGACCAACCCACGCAAGGCCAGTCGAGCTCTGCAGAAGGTCGTTGATGAGATGGAAAATCGCTACGAGCTCTTCTCAAAAGTGGGGGCTCGCAATATTGCTGGCTTTAATGCCAAGGTGGCAGAGTATAATGCCCAATCTGAGATGAAGCAAGTGCCCCTCCCATTGATCGTGGTCATTGTCGATGAGTTAGCAGACTTGATGATGGTCGCAAGTAAAGAAGTGGAAGATGCTATTATTCGACTGGGACAGAAGGCGCGTGCAGCAGGGATCCACATGATCTTGGCGACTCAGCGGCCATCGGTTGACGTTATCTCAGGTTTGATCAAGGCCAATGTGCCTTCCCGTGTCGCTTTTGCGGTATCATCTGGGACCGACTCACGGACCATCTTGGATGAAAATGGCGCAGAGAAATTGCTCGGTCGTGGGGACATGCTCTTTAAACCGATCGATGAAAATCATCCAATCCGTCTACAAGGATCCTTTATCTCAGATGACGATGTAGAGCGGATTGTCAACTTTGTCAAAGAGCAGGCAGAAGCCGATTATGATGATGCCTTTGATCCAGGAGAAGTATCGGAGTCAGACTTTGACGGAGGCATGGGTGGCTCAGACGAAGGCGATCCTCTCTTTGAAGAGGCCAAAGAACTCGTCATCGAGACCCAAAAAGCCAGTGCTTCGATGATCCAGCGCCGCTTATCGGTTGGTTTTAACCGGGCGACTCGCCTCATGGAAGAGTTGGAAGCAGCGGGTGTGATTGGACCAGCTGAAGGAACCAAACCTCGAAAAGTGTTGCAACAATCATAAGGATAGGGAAAAAGGGCATATGGCCCACTCCCTTTTCTTTTTATAGAAAATAGAAAGTAGGACCAGATGAAGTTAGACACGATTCATCATATTGCCATCATTGGACGGGATCGCGACGCCATGTTGCACTTTTATGTGGACCAGTTGGGCTTTGCGATTGTCAGTGAGTATGACCGTCCTGAACGCGGAGATATCTTGATCAATCTCCGTCAGGGGCAGCTGACTTTAGAACTCTTTATCAAACCGACGGCCCCAGACCGGCCTAAGCTCCCCTTGCCTGAGCATGCGGGACTGCGTCATCTGGCCTTTCAAGTGGACGATGTAGAGACCTATCTAGCTAGATTGGATCAGCTAGGTATTGAGAATACAGGTCTTCGCTATGATGATTTTGATGGCAAGAAGATGGCATTTTTCTTCGATCCAGAAGGATTGCCCTTGGAAATACATGAGTGAGGAAAGCAATGGTTAGATTAGAAGGACTCAGTCAGGAAGAAGTAGCGAAAAAGATCCAAGAGGGCAAGCAAAATAAGGTCACGATTAAGACAGAAAAAAGTGTAGGGCAGATCATTCGAGACAATGTCTTTACCTACTTTAATCTGATTTTCCTGGTCTTAGCTGTCTTGCTGGTAGCAGTGAAGTCTTGGAACAATCTCTTGTTTGTTCCGGTCGTCGTGGTCAACTCCTTAGTTGGAATTGTGCAGGAAGTCCGCTCTAGACGGATCTTGCGTCAGATGCAATTTCTGCATATAAGTGAGGCGATCGTTCTTCGTGAAGGAAAAGAAGTCGCTCTATCTATCGATCAGCTGGTAGAGGGCGATCTGGTTCGTTTTCAAGCTGGAGATCAGATCTATGCGGATGGGGTCTTGCTGGAGGGCGAGCTAAAAGTCGATGAGTCGCAATTGACCGGTGAAGCCGATGAGGTCAAAAAAGGAGCACAAGACGCACTCATGTCAGGTAGTTTTGTGATCGCTGGCCAAGGACTGGCGCGATTGGAAAAAGTTGGGAACGACTCCTACATCAACCAACTGAGCCTGGAAGCCAAGCAAGTCAAGTCTCATGAGGAGTCTGACATGGTTCATGCGGTCAATCGTATTGTGGGGATCATTGGTCTCCTTATCATTCCGCTAGGTTCGCTCCTTTTTCTTCGCAGCTATATCAGCTTAGGTGATAGCCTCAAGCTCAGTGTGACTTCAACAGTCGGGGCCTTGATCGGGATGATTCCGGAAGGCTTGTATCTCTTGATGACCTTGGCACTGGCTCTGGGTGCTGTCAGATTAGCCAAGGAAAAGGTCCTGCTCAATAGCATGAAGGGGATTGAGACCTTATCGCGCGTGGATGTCCTTTGTGTCGATAAGACAGGGACCATTACAGAGCCAGGTATGGAAGTGACAGAGATTCGTCCAGTTAAAGACGCTCAAGACTTGGAGGCCCTAGCTCAGTATGTAGGAGCTAGTATGGATCAAAACGATACCATGGATGCCATCCGAAAATTTCACAAGACTCCAGTCAGCCAGCCTTGGAAGGCTCTTGAAATACAGCCCTTTACGTCTAAGAAAAAATATGGGGCCATTGCCTTTGAATCAGGGATCTATGTATTGGGGGCTCCAGAATTTGTCTTACGAGAGGGCTTCTCTGAGGTTGAACAGGAGATAGCTCCTGCTACTCAGGCTGGCAATCGGGTCTTGGCCTTTGGGAAATATCGGGGAGAACAACTGGGAGAGACTTTAGAGGCTCCTGTAGACTTGGTGGCCTGGATTGTTCTCTCCAATCCTTTGAGAAAAAATGCCAAAGAAACCTTCGCCTACTTCAAACAACAAGGAGTGACCATTAAGGTCATTTCAGGGGACAACCCAGCAACAGTCTCAGCTATTGCACAAAAAGCAGGCATTGAAGGAGCAGAGGGGCTAATCGATGCTAGAACCTTATTGACGGAAGAAGACTTGCACCAAGCGGCGAGCCAATATACGGTCTTTGGACGAGTGACACCAGAGCAAAAGAAAAGCCTTGTAGAAAGCTTGCAGGCAAAGGGGCATAAAGTCGCCATGACCGGAGATGGCGTTAACGATATTCTGGCCCTCAAAACAGCGGATTGTAGTATTGCGATGGAATCTGGAAATGATGCAACCAAAAAGATGGCGCAAGTGGTTTTACTGGATTCCGACTTTGGAAAGATGCCGTCCATCGTGGCAGAAGGTCGGCGGGTGGTCAATAATATTCAACGATCAGCCAGTCTCTTTTTGATCAAGAATATCTTTTCTATTTTGTTGGCTATCTCAGTGACGCTCTTAGCTTTTACCTATCCCATCATGCCGTCTCAGATGTCTTTGATCAGTGGTTTTACGATTGGGATTCCAGGATTCTTTCTAGCGCTTGAGCCCAATAGCGAGCGCATCAAAGGACGCTTTATCGAAACGGTCTTTAAAAATGCGCTACCTGCGGCCTTGACGGATTTTATACTGATCTTCAGTATGGTCTTGCTGTCTTCTACATTTGGCATGAGGTCGGAAGAACTCTCGAGTGCAGCCATCTGCTTGATGGCCTTCGTAGGCTTTACCATCATCTACCAAGAATCCCAGCCTCTCAATCACTACAAGAGACTGGTTCTTCTAGGAAATATCCTAGCCTTCCTGGTTTCAAGTAGTATCCTAGGTAGATTCTTTAACATGAGCCCCTTGAGACTTCAAACACTGGTTATCTGCGCCATCATGGCGGTTCTTGCTCTCATCTTGATTCAAGTCTTCAAGAAACTAGTGGGATGGTTCTTTCATCGGAAGAAATAAAAAAAAAGAGAGTAGGACAGAAATCGGTAATTCGTTAGAATTCGATTTCGTCGTCCCACCTCCGCACAGTTGAGTAGGGCTGTAAAAGCTGATGAAATCAGCGTGGTAGAGACCACTCAACCACTGCGTCTTGATCGATAATCCAAAAACAATTAAGAGGCTAGGACTTTTGTCCCAGCCTCCTTTTGGCATTAGATAAACAAACTAGCTGTTAAGATCAGATAGAGTAAGAAGGTGACTAGAAATCCAGCACGCCAGAAGTATTTGATAAATCTAGGGTAATAAAAACACTTTTTCTTTTTTAAGAAATAAATCGTTAGCCCCAAAGCTAAAAGCGAAAGGCTTAAAGCTAGCAGCGGTAAGAGGCTGTGATAAAAGACGCTGTCTGAGATCAGGTAGTACTCTAGGGCAAATAAAGGAAAGGCAATATCGGTCGATCGCCATCCTCTTTTTTGAAGCTTAAAGAGGTGAACAATGATGCCACTCAGAATCAGCGTTAAAAAAATAAATAATACAGAAGCAACTTTGATTAACATAGCTTCATTCTATCATAAAACGAAAAAAAAGTTTACTATATTTTAATTTTTTCTTGCAAAAAAAGAGAAATCGTGTATAATAGAAAGGTATGCACAAAGCATACTTGTGGGAGGTAAAAATCTGTAATTACCGCCAAAACCACAAAGGAGGATTTAAGAAATGGCTAAAAAAGTCGAAAAACTTGTAAAATTGCAAATCCCTGCTGGTAAAGCTACTCCAGCTCCACCGGTTGGTCCAGCGCTTGGTCAAGCAGGTATCAACATCATGGGATTCACTAAAGAGTTTAACGCTCGTACAGCTGATCAAGCTGGTATGATCATCCCAGTTGTAATCACTGTTTATGAAGACAAATCATTCGATTTCGTTACAAAAACACCACCAGCTGCTGTTCTTTTGAAAAAAGCTGCAGGTGTTGAAAAAGGTTCAGGTACACCGAACAAAACGAAAGTTGCAACTGTAACTCGTGCACAAGTACAACAAATCGCTGAAACTAAGATGCCAGATTTGAACGCTGCAAACATTGAGTCTGCAATGCGTATGATCGAAGGTACTGCTCGTTCTATGGGATTCACTGTTACTGACTAATTGTAACAATCCTATTTGCCCGCAATACACTTGATCAAATGACGAGTGACGTGGGAGATGAAAATCGATATGACCACATTACAAGGAGAAAGATAAAATGGCTAAAAAAAGCAAACAACTTCGTGCTGCTCTTGAAAAAATCGACAGCACAAAAGTCTACAGCGTAGAAGAAGCTGTAGCTCTTGCAAAAGAAACTAACTTTGCAAAATTTGACGCAACTGTAGAAGTTGCTTACAACTTGAACATCGACGTGAAAAAAGCTGACCAACAAATCCGTGGTGCAATGGTATTGCCAAACGGAACTGGTAAAACAGCTCGCGTTCTTGTATTTGCACGTGGTGCAAAAGCTGAAGAAGCAAAAGCTGCTGGTGCAGACTTCGTAGGTGAAGATGACCTTGTTGCGAAAATCAACGATGGTTGGTTGGACTTCGACGTAGTTATCGCTACACCTGACATGATGGCTCTTGTTGGACGTCTTGGACGTGTCCTTGGACCACGTAACTTGATGCCAAACCCTAAAACTGGTACAGTAACAATGGATGTTGCGAAAGCAGTTGAAGAGTCTAAAGGTGGTAAAATCACTTACCGTGCTGATAAAGCAGGTATCGTTCAAGCGATCATCGGTAAAGTTTCATTCGATGATACTAAATTGGTTGAAAACTTTAAAGCTTTCAACGACACAATCCAAAAAGCAAAACCAGCTACAGCTAAAGGTACTTACGTAACTAGCTTGACTTTGACTACAACTCAAGGTCCTGGTATCAAAGTGGATGTTAACTCACTTTAATTGAAATGAAAAGCTGCCTTCGGGTAGCTTTTTTTGTACTCCATTTTTATTTGCTACAGTTGGTAAAACTAATCGGATGGAAAAAAGAAAATTTTGATAGATATGACTATATAAAAAACGTAATTTATGGTAAAATAATACAGATCAAAAAAGGAGAGAGAAAATGGTAGAACCTAAGTATAAACGTATCTTAATCAAGCTATCTGGTGAGGCTCTTGCCGGCGAACGTGGTGTCGGAATCGATATCAAAACTGTCCAAAATATGGCCCAAGAAATCAAGGAAGTTCATGAACTTGGAATTGAAATTGCCTTGGTGATTGGAGGGGGAAACCTTTGGCGTGGAGAACCTGCTGCTGAAGCAGGGATGGATCGTGTCCAAGCAGACTACACAGGTATGCTCGGTACTGTCATGAACGCTCTTGTGATGGCTGATTCGCTTCAACAAGTTGGCGTGGATACCCGTGTTCAAACAGCGATTGCCATGCAACAAGTCGCAGAACCTTATATCCGTGGTCGTGCCCTTCGTCACCTCGAAAAAGATCGGATCGTGATCTTTGGTGCGGGGATCGGTTCTCCTTACTTCTCAACAGATACAACCGCAGCCCTTCGTGCAGCTGAGATTGAAGCAGATGCCATTCTCATGGCTAAAAATGGGGTCGATGGTGTTTACAATGCCGATCCGAAAAAAGATGCTTCAGCTGTGAAATTTGAGGAATTGACTCACCGTGATGTGATCAACAAAGGTCTTCGCATCATGGACTCAACAGCCTCTACTCTCTCCATGGACAACGACATTGACTTGGTTGTCTTTAATATGAATGAACCAGGCAATATCAAACGCGTTGTCTTTGGTGAAAATATCGGTACAACTGTATCGAATAACGTAGAAAAATAATAGAAAATAGAGGAAGATTATGGCAAACCCAATCGTAGAAAAAGCAAAAGAAAGAATGACCCAGTCTCACCAAAGTTTGGGACGTGAATTTGGTAGCATCCGTGCTGGACGTGCAAATGCAAGTCTTTTGGATCGTATTTTCGTAGAATACTACGGAGTAGAGACACCATTGAACCAATTGGCATCTATCACTATTCCAGAAGCGCGTGTCTTGTTGATCACACCATTTGATAAATCATCTTTGAAAGACATCGAGCACAGCATCAATGCTTCTGACCTTGGTATCACTCCAGCCAACGATGGATCTGTTATCCGCTTGGTTATCCCAGCTTTGACAGAAGAAACTCGTCGTGACTTGGCAAAAGAAGTGAAAAAAGTGGGTGAAAATGCTAAAGTAGCGATCCGTAACATCCGTCGTGATGCTATGGATGAAGCGAAGAAACAAGAAAAAGCAAAAGAAATCACAGAAGATGAATTGAAAGGTCTTGAAAAAGAGATTCAAAAAGTTACGGATGACGCTGTTAAGCATGTAGATGAAATGACAGCGCACAAAGAAAAAGAATTGATGGAAGTTTAATCTATCCCAACCATTACAGGAAAGAAAGACTCAGTTGGCACTGCTGGCTGGGTTTTATTTCCATTATTCTTGTGAAGAGGCAAGAGGAAAGAAGGAAACATGAATACGAATCTAGCAAGCTACATCATGGGAATGGTCATTGATGAAAATGATCACTTCTATTTTGTTCAAAAAGATGGCCAGACCTACGCGCTTGATAAAGCAGAAGGCCCACACCAAGTCGGAGAAAGTGTCAAGGGCTTTGCCTATACAGATATGAAGCAAAAACTACGACTCACGACACTTGAAGTCACTGCAACTCAAGAAAGCTTTGGCTGGGGAACGGTCACGGAAGTGCGCAAGGATTTGGGAGTCTTCGTGGATACAGGGCTTCCAGATAAGCAGATTGTTGTCTCACTAGATATCCTACCGGAGATCAAAGATCTATGGCCTAAAAAGGGCGATCGTCTCTATATTCGTTTAGAAGTCGATAAGAAAGATCGGATTTGGGGGATCTTAGCCTACCAGGAAGATTTCCAGCGTTTGGCTCGTCCTGCTTACAACAATATGCAAAACCAAAACTGGCCAGCCATTGTCTACCGCTTGAAATTGTCTGGAACCTTTGTTTACCTTCCAGAGAACAATATGCTGGGCTTTATCCACCCAAGTGAGCGCTATGCAGAACCACGTTTGGGAGAGGTCTTAAATGCCCGCGTCATTGGATTTCGTGAGGTGGACCGGACCTTGAACCTATCTTTGAAGCCACGTTCGTTTGAAATGTTGGAAAACGATGCCCAAATGATTTTGACCTATTTGGAAGCTAATGGAGGCTTTATGACCTTAAATGATAAGTCCTCTCCAGAAGAGATCAAGGCAACTTTTGGGATTTCAAAAGGCCAGTTCAAAAAGGCTTTGGGTGGCTTGATGAAGGCAAAAAAGGTCAAGCAAGACCAGTTTGGAACAGAGTTGATCTAAGAGGAGGCTTATGCGAAAATCGTTTTATACTTGGTTGATGACGGAGCGCAATCCTAAAAGCAATGCTCCTAAGGCCATTCTAGCAGATCTTGCATTTCACGAGTCTGCTTTTCCCAAGCATACAGATGACTTCGATGAGGTCAGTCGCTATCTAGAAGAGCATGCCAGCTTTTCCTTTAATCTTGGTGATTTTGATGTGATTTGGGAAGAATACCAAGCCCACTAGAGAAGGATAGGTCGAGGATGGTTTTTTCTCGGCCTCTTTGTTATAATAATAGAAAAACACAGGTAGAGAGGTTCTTTATTTGCAAGAACATTCAGTTGAAATTACATTAACGCATCCAGACGATCTCTTTCATTTGTTTGGATCTAACGAACGCCATCTTCGTTTGATGGAGCAAGAATTTGGGGTAACTATTCATGCCCGGACAGAAATCGTCCAAATCATTGGGGAAAAAGAAACCTGCGAGCAGGTTCGTCAAGTCATCCAGGCTCTTTTGGTCCTCGTTAACCGTGGCATGACCATTGGAACGCCGGATGTGGTGACCGCCGTTACCATGGTGAGAAATGGGGAATTGGATAAGTTCATCGCTCTCTATGAAGAAGAGATTATCAAGGATAGTTACGGCAAGCCCATTCGAGTTAAAACGCTTGGTCAAAAGATCTATGTCGATAGTGTCAAGAACCATGATGTCACTTTTGGGATTGGACCAGCGGGGACTGGGAAAACCTTCCTAGCAGTGACCTTGGCCGTGACTGCCCTCAAGCGTGGTCAGGTCAAGCGAATCATTTTGACCCGTCCTGCTGTAGAAGCTGGAGAGAGCCTTGGTTTCCTACCAGGGGATCTTAAAGAAAAAGTAGACCCTTATCTACGTCCGGTCTATGATGCTCTTTACCAGATTTTAGGGAAAGACCAAACCACTCGGATGATGGAGCGGGAGATTATCGAGATTGCGCCTTTGGCTTATATGCGGGGGCGGACCTTGGACGATGCCTTTGTCATCCTCGATGAAGCGCAAAATACCACCATCATGCAGATGAAGATGTTTTTGACCCGTCTTGGTTTTAACTCTAAGATGATTGTCAATGGTGATACCAGCCAGATTGACCTTCCTCGAAATGTTAAATCCGGCTTGATTGATGCCCAGGAGAAATTGAAGAACATTTCTCAAATTGACTTTGTGCATTTCTCTGCCAAGGATGTCGTTCGCCATCCAGTAGTAGCAGAAATTATCCGGGCCTACGAGCCTATTCCGAATCCGGTCCTCAAAGAAGAATCGGATGTGGAAGATGAATAAAAGAAAAGGCAAAGATCATCGGATCTTTGCCTTAAATTGACGATGAAATCATCTCCTAGCCTTTCCTTAGGTGAGAACGGAGGTTAGGTGAAATTATCCAGTGGATGATTTCAGCAATCCAAGAAGTTCCATGACTAATAATAGAGCCTAAGGTCTCAATTATTCCGAGTGCTTGAAACTAAATTGTTTCAAGCACTTTTCTCACGGCGGAAAGACTCTGAAAATGATTTAAAAAACTCAAAACAACTTGTTTTTTCCAAAACAGTTTTAATTAGTTCATATGAAAAATAAGTTGCTAATGTTTTTCGATGATAATTCTTTAAATATATGATAGTTTAAACCAATTCATCAATTGGTGTGAAGTCGCGCTCTAAACCAGTAGCAACGGGTTGGCTTGTGATATGGCCTTGGTAAGTAGTGACACCTTGGCGCAAGCCTTCATCGAGGGCGATGGCCTTGTGGAAGCCATTGTCAGCTAGGGATTCAACATAAGGAAGGGTCACATTGGTAAGGGCGATAGTAGAGGTACGAGCGACAGCCCCTGGAATATTGGCAACGGCATAGTGGAGCACGCCATGTTTTTCGTAAACTGGCTCCGTATGCGTTGTGACACGGTCTGCTGTTTCAATAACCCCACCTTGGTCAACGGCCACATCGACGATGACTGAACCGGGACGCATTTGTTTGACCATATCGTCTGTCACTAATTTAGGAGCTTTAGCACCAGGAATCAAGACAGCACCGATGACAACATCAGCATCACGGACGCTGGCTTCAATGTTAAATGGGTTGGACATAAGGGTTTGGATTTGATGACCAAAGACATCTTCCAGAACAGCCAAACGTTTAGCGCTGATATCTAAGATGGTCACTTGGGCACCTAGTCCAAGGGCAATACGAGCCGCGTGGGTTCCAACGACCCCGCCTCCGATGATGGTAACTTTTCCTTTGGGAACACCTGGCACCCCACCTAGGAGGACTCCTGATCCACCTTCTTGTTTGGTCAGGAAGTGAGCACCGATTTGCACGGCCATCCGTCCAGCAACCTCACTCATTGGTACCAAGAGTGGCAACTGTCCATCTAAATCTCGAACGGTTTCGTAGGCCACTCCAGTTGTCTTGGCTGCGACCATAGCATCTGCTAATTCAGGTGCGGCAGCCATATGCAAGTAGGTGAAGAGCAAGAGGTCTTCACGAAGGAAACCATATTCTTCAGCAAGAGGTTCTTTGACTTTGACTACCATCTCAGCGGCCCAAGCTTCTGTAGCAGTCGCAACGATGGTTGCCCCTTGCTTAGTATAATCTTCATCCGCAAAGCCAGAACCAAGTCCAGCATTTGTTTCCACCAAAACTTGATGTCCTTTCTTCACCAAGCTTTGTACGCCTGCAGGTGTCAAACCGACCCGATTTTCGTTGTTTTTAATTTCTTTAGGAATTCCAATGAGCATTCTTGCCTCCTTGCTCAGATTTAGGTGTAAAAAGGCCATTGGTGTGAGATGGCTCCCTTGACTCAATGACCTTTTCACTCCTTATCTGATTGTTTTGATTGATTTAATTGTATAGAAAAGTGGGTTAAAAAGCAAGAAAAATTTGAGCTTGCCTTCCTTTATGTTATTTGCTAAACTAATCCCTAAAGAAGGAGAGTCAAATGGAAAATTTATATGTGAAGTTAGCGGCTTATCGAGAAATAGAGACTGAGCGCTTGCACTTGCGTCCGGTCACTCTTGAAGACGCACCGGCTATGTTTGAGTATGCTTCTGATGAGACAGTTACGCGCTATACCTTTGCAACCAATCAAAGTCTAGAAGAGACGCGTAATAATATTGCCCTCTTATACCTAGCGAGCCCACTTGGAAGATGGGGGATCGAGCTCAAAGAGAATGGAAAATTTATCGGGACGATTGATTTACTGGATTTGGATCTTTGTCTGAAGAAGGGGAGTATCGGCTATGTTCTGAATAAAGACTATTGGAACCAAGGTCTTGCGACAGAGGCTACCAAGGCAGTCATTGCCTTGGCTTTTGAACAGTTAGGGATGAACAAGCTCATTGCTGTTCATGATCAGGACAACCCAGCTTCTGGACGGGTGATGGCCAAATCAGGGATGAAATATTCTCACGAGGAGCCCTACGCGATGCTAGACTTGCATGAAGAAGGGAGAATGGTGACGAGAGTTCATTATGTCCTCACGAAAGAAGAATATTTGGCAGAAAAAATGAGTCAGGATATTGACAAAAGACCTATCTCCATGATATAGTAGATAGGTACTGCTGGTTTAGCTCAGTCGGTAGAGCGCATCCATGGTAAGGATGAGGTCGCCGGTTCAATCCCGGCAACTAGCATAGCAGAAGAGGGAAGCTTAGAGAGGGTCTAGGCTTCTTTTTTTGCGAGTCCATCTTTAAAAGTCCAGTTTTTTCAACAATTTTCAAAAAAACGTTGACAAGCAAGGAAATCCGTGGTAAAGTTAGAACAACAAAGAGAAAGGAGAAAACCATCATGAACAAAGTAGATGTTTTGATGACACAATTGAATACACAGCTTCTCCAATCTCAGTTGAGTTCGATGTAAACTATAAATGAAACCCAAAATGGAGGATTCTGTCTTGGGTTTTTTGTATGCATTTTTGCCTGCCTTAACTGAATTGGTGACAGGCATCAGAAGGCCCAAGTGTGGATTGAGTATGTACTCAGCTCCTTGCTTGGGTTTTTTCTGTGCCATTTTGAAAAGGAGAATATATGATCAGAGCTATTTGGGAGTATATCAGGGAGCGCAAGTGGCGATATGTGAAGATCGCTATGGTCCTGATTCTTTATGATTACACTTTATTGATCCCGACGCAAGTCATCCAGCGCTTAGTGGATCATTTGAGTCAGCAGACGCTGACACAATCTAACTTTGTATGGGATATGGTCCTCTTGGTAGGATCGGCCATCCTTAACTATTTGACGGCTTTTTATTGGCAGTTGCGCCTCTTTCAGTCGTCAGTCCATTTCAAGGCGACCCTTCAGGGACAAGCGTTTCGTAAGCTAGTAGCTATGCGGCGTCCCTTTTTTGAGAAATTCCGTTCAGGAGATCTCTTGACGCGCTTTACGACAGATGTGGATGGGATGGCCGATATGGCTGGTTACGGGATGATGGTGCTCCTGTTTGGCGGTGGCTTGTTTGCCTTTATTATTCCGACCATGTTTTTTATTTCTTGGCAATTAACCTTGATTTCCTTTATTCCCATGATCTTCCTCGTCGTCTCTACCTATTTTTTGAGTAGAAAGCAGGAGGAGTATGTTGAGCAAAACCGGGAAGCGGTCGCTCAGTTGAACGATGAAGTCTTGGAGTCAATCGAAGGGATCCGTGTCATGCGGGCCTATAGTAGACGGGATCAGCAGGTCAAACAGTTTCAGAAAAAAACGGCCAGTCTATCCAAAACGGGGGATAAAATTGCCTCTATCCAGTATTCTTTTGGACCTTTAGCTCTGTTGTTTATTGGATTCTCGACAGTCTTGCTCCTGCTATTTGGAGGCCAGTCCCTGGCAAGCGGGCAGTTGAGCCTTGGTAAGTTATTGGCTTTACAGCTGTATTTGGTCTTCTTAATTGAGCCTATGTGGATGATGGCGGACCTGATCTTGGTCTACCAGACAGGGCAAATGTCCTATAAAAAATTAAAAGAAGTGATTGATGAAACGGATGATCTGGAGCTAGATGGTCCTCACTACTTAGAGCAGATTGATTTGGTGCAGTTTAAGGACTATTCTTTCAGCTATCCTGGTGCTGAGCGAAAGAGCCTGTCAGGCATTGATTGGACTATTCAGAAAGGACAGACGGTTGGAATTGTTGGTCGTACCGGTGCAGGAAAGACTACCCTTGTTCGACAATTCTTGCGGCAGTACCCAGTTGGTGAGGGAGAATTCTTGGTTAACCAGCAACCGATCGTGGACTACAACCGACACTCGATTGAAGAAAAAATTGGCTATGTTTCCCAAGAACATATTTTATTCTCCAAGTCTATCCGTGAGAATATAGCGCTTGGTAAAAAAGGAGCCAGCCAAGATGACTTGGTGGAAGCAGTAGCCCAAGCTGCTTTTACGGATGATCTCGAGCGGATGTCTCAGGGAATGGACACCCTGATCGGTGAGAAAGGGGTATCTGTATCAGGTGGTCAAAAACAACGGATCTCCCTGGCGCGTGCCTTCTTAAGAGATGCTGAGCTCTTGCTGTTAGATGATTCCCTTTCGGCAGTGGATGCGAAGACTGAACAGGCCATTATTGACACAATTCAAAAGGAACGAAAAGACAAGACGACCCTCATTGTTTCTCATCGCTTGTCTGCTGTTCATCAGGCGGATTGGATCATCGTCTTGGATCAAGGGCAGATTGTAGAAGAAGGCAGGGCTAGTGATTTATTAGCTCAGGAGGGATGGTATTATGAACAATACCAACGGCAACAAAAACAGGAAGGAGAATAAGATGAAAGTATTGAAACGATTATTATCGAGGATCACGCTTTATCCAACTGTCTTTCTTGCTGGCTTTGTTTGCCTCTTACTAGCCACTATTTTTTCTGAATTGTCACCCTTTCTTCTCCAAAAGATGATCGATGGGCCTTTGACTGCATTGACCCACGGTGGCGGGCAAGGGGACTTGCTTCAGATGGGAGGTTTTTATCTCTTGGTCTTGAGCCTGGGGCAGCTTATTAGCTACATGGGCAATCGGATCTTGCTACATGGAAGTAACCAAGTAACCGCTAGTCTGAGAGACCAAGCCTTTCAAGTCATGCAAGGGCTGCCTATTTCTTATTTTGATGATAAGCCGGCTGGGAAGATCGCGACAAGAATTGTCAATGATACAGAGACCTTGCGGACCCAGTTTTATAACTCTTGTATGATTTTAGTCATCTATTTGGTACGCTTTCTCTTTATCCTAGGGATTCTCTTTTACCTGAGTCCTATGATGGGACTTCTCTTGTGTTTGGTCTTTCCGATTTTCTATGGGATCCAGTATCTCTACAAGGTCATGACGGACCAGCCGATGAAGGATTTCTTTGATGCGCGAAGCGAGGTCAATACCCAGGTCAATGAACTCTTGCACGGTGCCAGTATGATTCAGCTCTATCATCAAGAGCCTGGTGTGGTGGAGGAGTTTGAAGCCACTACTCAGAAGATGTTAGGAGCCAATGATAGAATTCTCTTAGCCGATTCTATTGCTTCTTGGACCTTGACGGAATTGCTCAAGTTTTTAGTGATTGCAGGCATTTTGACTATCGCTGGGATTTCATTCCTACAAGGTAATATTGGTGTGACGGCTGGTTTCCTATTTATCAATATTAACTATGTGATTAATCTATTTGATCTCATGGCCAATCTTAGTCGTCAATTCCCAAATATTCGGCGATCCTTAGAAACGGGGAGTCGCGTCCTTGCTTTCTTAGATCAACCCTTAGAGGATGATGGTGTATCGGAACTGAAGATGGAAAAGGCAGAAGTCGTGTTTGGCGATGTTCAATTTGCCTATGAAGAAGGCAAGCCAGTTCTGAGAGATATTGCCTTTCAGGCTAGCCCTGGGGAAACCATCGCTCTTGTGGGCCATACTGGATCAGGTAAGTCTTCGATTATGAATCTGTTCTATCGTTTTTATGATCCTCAAGAAGGAGCGATTTTGATCGATGGTCAAGATATTCGCCAAGTCTCTCGTGAGAGCCTACGAAGCCATATGGGGATTGTCCTGCAGGATCCTTATCTATTTACAGGGACCATTGCTAGTAATGTGGCCATGAATCAGGATCACATTGATCGGGATGCAGTCCAAGATGCCTTGAAAAAAGTCGGGGCTTGGCCCTTTGTAGAGCGCCTTGAAAAGGGGATCGACCATCCAGTCGTAGAAAAAGGATCCGCCTTTTCAAGTGGTGAGCGCCAATTGATTTCCTTTGCGCGGACGCTCTATATGAATCCGCAAATTCTGATTTTGGATGAGGCAACCTCTCACATCGATACGGAAACAGAAGAAATCATCCAGAAGGCTATGGCAGTCCTGCAAAAGGGCCGGACCACCTTTATCATTGCCCATCGCTTGTCCACTATCCAAGATGCGGATCAGATCTTAGTCTTATCCGAAGGACGCATTGTGGAGCGTGGTAGACACGAGGAACTAGTCACACAAGGCGGGATCTATGCTCAGATGAATGCCATCCAGCAAACAGTGGTGTAAAATTGTCCTGCAAAGAAAAAGATTGAAAACCAGCCTGTATCTAGTATATAGGCTGGTTTTATGCTATAATGAAGTGATAATAGTGAGGTGATCCAGATGTATATTGAAATGGTAGATGAGACTGGTCAAGTCTCTGACGAAATCTTAAAACAAACGCAAGAAATTTTAGAATTTGCTGCTCAAAAAATTGGGAAAGAAGACAAGGAAATGGCTGTGACTTTTGTAACCAATGAACGCAGTCATGAACTAAATCTTGAATACCGTGATACGGATCGTCCGACGGATGTCATCAGTTTAGAATACAAGCCGGAGATGGAGATTTCTTTTGACGAGGAAGACCTTGCAGAAAATCCAGAATTGGCAGAGATGATGGCTGAATTCGATACCTATATTGGTGAGCTCTTTATTTCAATTGATAAGGCGCGTGAGCAAGCTGAAGAATATGGCCACAGTTTTGAGCGCGAAATGGGATTTTTAGCAGTGCATGGTTTTCTTCATATCAATGGCTATGATCACTATACGCCGGAAGAAGAAAAGGAAATGTTTGGCTTACAGGAAGAGATTTTGACAGCCTATGGACTCACAAGACAATAAGCGAAAATGGAAAAATCGGGACTTCACTTCAAGTCTGGAGTTTGCGATAACAGGAATTTTCACGTCAATCAAAGAAGAGCGCAATATGCGCAAGCATGCCTTATCAGCCATCGTAGCAATTCTTGCTGGTTTGGTATTTAGGATTTCTGCGACAGAATGGCTCTTTTTATTGCTCAGCATCACCTTGGTGATTGCGTTTGAAATTATGAATTCAGCCATTGAAAATGTGGTGGATTTAGCTAGTAACTACCATTTCTCCATGTTGGCAAAGAATGCCAAAGACATGGCAGCTGGAGCAGTCCTCGTCGTATCAGGCTTTGCCCTACTGACAGGACTGGTGATTTTTGTGCCCAAATTCTGGGCCTTGGTATTTGGATAAGAGGGAGTATGCCCTCGTGAAAGGATAATATGACATTTAAATCAGGCTTTGTAGCCATTTTAGGACGTCCCAATGTTGGGAAGTCAACGTTTTTGAACCACGTCATGGGGCAAAAAATTGCCATCATGAGTGACAAGGCGCAGACAACGCGCAATAAGATTATGGGGATTTATACGACGGATAAGGAACAGATCGTCTTTATCGATACCCCAGGGATTCACAAACCCAAGACAGCCCTTGGAGACTTCATGGTGGAGTCGGCCTATAGCACCCTTCGAGAAGTGGATACCGTTCTCTTTATGGTGCCAGCAGACGAGCCACGTGGGAAAGGCGATGATATGATTATCGAACGCCTCAAGGCTGCTAAGGTGCCGGTTATTCTGGTGGTCAACAAGATCGACAAGGTGCACCCTGACCAACTCTTGGCGCAAATCGATGACTTCCGTAGTCAGATGGATTTCAAGGAAATTGTACCGATTTCAGCCCTTCAAGGGAACAACGTTTCGCGTTTGATTGACATTTTGAGCGAAAACTTAGAAGAAGGTTTCCAATATTTCCCTGCCGATCAAATCACTGACCATCCAGAGCGCTTCTTGGTCTCTGAAATGATCCGTGAAAAGGTTTTGCATTTAACGCGGGAAGAAATTCCCCACTCTGTGGCAGTAGTAGTGGATTCTATGAAGCGGGATGAAGAGACAGATAAGGTCCATATCCGAGCAACCATCATGGTCGAGCGCGATAGCCAAAAAGGGATTGTCATCGGAAAAGGTGGCGCCATGCTCAAGAAGATCGGAACCCTTGCGCGGAAGGATATTGAGCTCATGCTAGGGGACAAGGTCTTCCTAGAAACCTGGGTCAAGGTCAAGAAAAATTGGCGGGATAAGAAATTGGATCTTGCCGATTTCGGATACAACGAAAAAGAATATTAAGAAGAGGTGGGCAGAAGCCTGCTTCTTGTTTTTGAAAGGAGTTCTATGCCTGAATTACCAGAAGTAGAAACGGTTCGACGCGGTCTTGAGAAATTAATTCTTGGGAAAACCATCCAATCCGTGGAAGTAAAGTATCCAAAGATGATTCAGACGGATCGGGATGCTTTTCGTCAAGATCTCCCGGGGCAAGAAATTCGGGCCATGGGGCGCCGCGGGAAATACCTCTTGTTTTATCTGACGGATCTGGTCCTCATCTCGCATTTGCGGATGGAAGGCAAGTATTTCTTTTATCCAGACGAGGTTCCTCTTCGCAAGCATGCCCATGTCTTCTTTCATTTTACAGATGGTAGCACCCTGGTCTATGAAGATGTCCGCAAGTTTGGGACCATGGAAGTCCTAGTACCTGAGCTTGTCGACAGCTATTTTTTGGCGAAAAAAATTGGTCCAGAGCCGACAGAAGCGGATTTTAAAGCACCAGCCTTCCAAGCAGCTCTTAAAAAATCAAAGAAACCCATTAAATCAGCTCTTTTAGACCAAAAATTAGTGGCTGGTTTGGGCAATATTTATGTGGATGAGGTTCTTTATCGAGCCAAGGTTCATCCAGCACGTTTGGGTCAAAGCTTGACTGCTAGAGAAGCCAAAGCAATCCGCAAAGAAACGATTGCTGTGCTTGCTCAAGCTGTTGAAAAGGGTGGCTCCACCATTCGCTCCTACAGCAATGCTTTTGGAGAAGACGGCACTATGCAGGAAGAACACCAGGTCTATGGAAAAACAGGCCAGCCGTGTTTGCGCTGCGGGACGCCGATTGAGAAAATTCAGCTGGGGGGACGTGGAACCCATTTTTGCCCTCACTGCCAAAAGGAGAACTAGATGGCGAGAATCATTGGATTAACAGGAGGGATTGCTTCAGGAAAGTCCACTGTCACCTCCTATTTGAGAGAAAAAGGCTATCCGGTAATTGATGCTGATCGAGTGGTCCATGACTTGCAAGCACCAGGAGGAGCTCTCTACCGTGTCTTAGTAGATCATTTTGGGAGAGAGATCCTTACCAAAGAAGGAGAGCTGGACCGCGTCGCTTTGGGTCAGCGGATCTTTTCAAATCCTAGTGAAAGAAACTGGTCCAATCTCGTCCAAGGCAGGCTTATTCGTGAGGCTCTAGCTGAGGTAAGAGATAGACAAGCTGCACAATCCGATCTCTTTTTTATGGATATTCCACTCTTAATCGAGCAAGGCTATGAAGAGTGGTTTGAATCTGTCTGGTTGGTAGCTGTATCAAAAGAAACCCAGCTCAAACGCCTGATGGAACGCAACCACTTATCAGAACTGCAGGCCCAAGAACGCATTGCGTCTCAAATGCCGCTAGATGAAAAAAGCGCCCATGCAGATCTGGTCTTAGACAATAATGACGATCTAACGGCCCTCTATGCCCAATTAGATGCAGCCCTAAAACAATTAGAAAGAAGATGATTTTATCACAAGAGAAATCAATTGGCGTAAAAATCTATATATTGCCTGGATCGGCTGCTTTTTCATCGGAGCCAGCCTTTCTTTAGTCGTTCCTTTTATGGCCCTCTTTGTGGAAGAGTTGGGTGTTACGGGCAAGGCTGTTCCCTTTTATGCTGGGATAGCCGTCGCGAGTTCTTCTGTGACCTCTGCGATCATGTCTCCCATCTGGGGGAGCTTAGCCGACCGCTATGGTCGAAAACCCATGATGCTTAGAGCCTCCATTGCCATGACGCTGACCATGGGAGGCATTGCCTTTGTTCCATCAGTTTTTTGGCTCTTGGTCCTGCGCTTGCTCAATGGGGTCTTTTCAGGCTTTGTTCCCAATAGTACAGCCCTGATTGCCAGTCAAGTTCCCAAGGACCAATCTGGCTATGCCCTAGGGACCTTGTCGACTGGTGTCGTGGCTGGAACCTTGATGGGTCCTTTGATTGGAGGACTCATTGCCGAAAATCTGGGAATGCGCAATGTCTTTCTCTTGGTCGGCTTCTTCTTATTTTTGGTTTCCCTCTTAACCTTCTGGGGTATTGAGGAAGAGTACGAGCCCCTTCCAAAAGAAGAACAAAAATCCAGTTGGCAGTTGCTCATGTCCATTCAGCAAAAAGATATCCTCTTGGGACTCTTTTTGACCAGCATGACCATTCAAATGATCGCCCAATCTATTTCTCCGATCCTGCCCCTTTATGTGCGAGCTTTGGGACAAAGAGATAACCTGATCTTTGTATCGGGGATGATTGTTTCGGCTATGGGAGTCTCTAGTATGCTCTTTTCAGGTTGGATGGGAAAACTTGGAGACCGAATCGGGAATCACCGGCTCTTATTAATCGCCCTTCTTTATAGTGGCTGTCTCTATATCCTTTGTGCCCAAGCGCAAACACCCCTACAATTAGGGATTTTACGCTTCCTCTTTGGGATCGGGACAGGAGCCCTACTACCAGGAGTTTCCGCATTATTGAATCGATTAACCCCTCCTGAAGGGATTTCTCGGATCTTTAGCTACAACCAGCTCTTTTATTATTTAGGTGGCGTATTAGGACCAATGATGGGATCGAGTATTTTCATGCATTTTGGCTATCATTGGGTATTTTACGGTACAGCCCTTTTGGCCTTTACCGATTTGATGTTCCTCTTATTCTTATTTAGAAAGTATTTGAAAGTGAGAGACGTACGTGCGAATTAAAGTTCAATTGACCTGCACCAGCTGTGGGAGTCAGAATTATTTGACCAGTAAAAATTCCAAAACCCATCCTGAAAAGATCGAGGTCTTGAAGTATTGTCCCAAGGAAAGAAAAGTAACCTTACATATTGAATCAAAATGATTTTCATGGTATAATAGTGAGGATTTTAAGGAGTTTTGAATATGAGCGGAGCATTAACAACTATTTTACTAGTATTATCAGTATTGATTATTATCGCAATTTTTATGCAACCAACAAAAAACCAATCGAGCAACGTCTTTGACGCAAGTTCAAATGACTTGTTTGAACGTTCAAAAGCGCGCGGGTTTGAAGCCGTGATGCAGCGTTTAACAGCTATTATGATCTTCTTTTGGTTATTGATCGCGATGATCTTAATGGTACTTTCTAGTAGATAAGATAGGCTCAGACAATGTCTTTGCCTATTTTTATTTTGTAAAACAAAGACACAAGTAGATAGAAAAAAGGAGGCTGGATAACCAGCAAATAAATCAATGAAAACAAGTATTAAAGAATATTTACAAGAGCATGACAAAGCCCAGATCAATGATCTGGCAGCAGCTCTAGGAAAGGAAGGGTCTAAGGATTTCCGTGACTTGGTCAAAACCATCTCTCTGATGGAACGCCGCCATGAGTTGAAATTCGAAGATGATGGCTCTCTTCGTTTGGCTCAAAAGAAGGCCCCAGCTATTACCCTCAAGGGGATCTTTCATGCGCATAAAAATGGCTTTGGCTTTGTCAGTTTAGAAGGCGAAGAAGAGGACCTCTTTGTTGGCCGAAATGATGTCAACCACGCTATCGATGGTGACACCGTTGAGATCGTCATTACCAAGGTGGCAGACCGAAACAAGGGAACGGCAGCAGAAGCTAAGATTATTGATGTCTTGGAGCATAGCATTAAAACGGTAGTTGGACAAATTGTCCTGGATGAGGAAAAGCCTAAATATGCCGGCTACATTCGTTCGAAAAATCAAAAGATCAGCCAGCTGATCTATGTGAAGAAGCCAGCCATCCAATTGGAAGGGACCGAAATCCTCAAGGTCGAAATTGATCAATACCCGAGCCGCAAGCACAATTATTTTGTGGCGACTGTGCGGGATGTGGTTGGTCATGTAACAGATCCAGGAATCGATGTCTTGGAAGTGTTAGAATCCATGGACATTGTCTCAGAATTTCCAGAAGAAGTGCTGAAAGAGGCTGAGAATGTTCCAGATGCACTGTCTGCAAAGGATTTAGAGGGACGCTTGGATCTGCGAGAGGAGATCACCTTTACCATCGACGGAGCAGATGCCAAGGACTTGGACGATGCGGTCCATATCAAGCTACTCAAGAACGGTAACTTTGAGCTGGGTGTTCACATTGCAGATGTCTCTTATTACGTTCAGGAAGGTTCAGCACTCGACAAGGAAGCTCTAAATCGTGCGACCTCTGTCTATGTGACCGACCGAGTAGTACCCATGTTACCAGAGCGTCTCTCCAATGGGATCTGTTCTTTAAATCCAAATGTGGACCGCCTGACCCAGTCTGCCATCATGGAGATTGATCCTCATGGCAAGGTCGTCAAGCACACCATTACCCAAACAGTGATCAATACGACCTTCCGAATGACCTATAGCGATGTCAATGATATCTTAGCGGGCGACGAAGAAAAGGCTCAAACCTTTAAGAAAATTGTTCCAAGTATTCATCAAATGGCCACCTTGCATGGCATTCTAGAAAGCATGCGGATTCGCCGCGGAGCCCTCAATTTTGATACAAATGAGGCTAAAATTCTGGTCAATAAAGAAGGAAAACCGGTCGATATCGTCCTTCGTCAAAGAGGAATTGCCGAGCGGATGATCGAGTCCTTTATGCTGATCGCTAATGAGACGGTGGCGGAGCACTTTACGCGACTGAAACTGCCATTTATCTACCGGATCCATGAAGATCCAAAGGCAGAAAAAGTACAGAAGTTTATCGATTATGCTTCCAGTTTTGGAATCCAAATCTACGGAACGGCTAGTGAGATGAGTCAAGAAGCCCTGCAAGAAATTATGCGCAAGGTCGAAGGGGAACCCTATGCAGATGTCCTTTCGATGATGTTGTTGCGCTCGATGCAACAAGCTCGCTACTCAGAGCATAACCATGGCCACTATGGGCTTGCTGCTGAGTATTATACCCACTTTACCAGTCCCATCCGTCGGTATCCGGACCTGATGGTTCATCGAATGGTGCGCGAATATGGAAAATCTCAAGAAGTGGCAGATCACTTTGAACAAGTCCTTCCAGACATTGCCAGCCAATCCTCTAGTCGGGAACGCCGGGCTATTGATGCGGAGCGCGAAGTAGAAGCCATGAAGAAGGCTGAATACATGGAAGACTATGTTGGGGAAGAGTACGATGCTGTGGTTTCCAGTGTGGTGAAATTTGGCCTCTTTGTGGAGTTGCCAAATACGGTTGAAGGTTTGATCCATATTACCAATCTCCCTGAATTCTACTATTTTAATGAACGGGATCTAACCCTTCGCGGAGAAAAATCAGGAGTGACCTTCCGTGTCGGTCAGCAAATCCGGATCAAGGTAGAAAGAGCCGACAAGATGACCGGAGAGATTGATTTCTCTTATATTCCAAGTGAATGGGATATCGTCGAAAAAGGCCTCAAGGCTAAAGGACGTGACCGAGATGGCAATCGCAGGGATCGCAGACGCAAAGACAAAAAAGTTTCTAAGGGATCAACCGTTAGAAGAGATGACAAACGGAAAGATTCTTCATCTAAATCCAAAAAGAAAAAAGGGAAGAAACCATTTTACAAGGAAGTAGCAAAGAAAGGAGCCAACCATGGCAAAGGGCGAAGGAAAGGTAGTCGCACAAAATAAAAAGGCGAGACATGACTACACCATCGTGGATACAATAGAAGCAGGGATGGTGCTGACAGGTACAGAGATCAAAAGTGTCCGTGCAGCACGCATTAACTTGAAAGATGGTTTTGCACAAGTTAAAAATGGAGAAGTTTGGCTCAGCAACGTCCATATTGCCCCTTATGAGGAAGGCAATATCTGGAATCAAGATCCAGACCGTCGTCGCAAGCTTCTTCTTCATAAAAAGCAAATCCAAAAGCTGGACCAAGAAACCAAAGGAACAGGAATGACCTTGGTGCCTTTAAAGGTCTATCTCAAGGATGGCTATGCCAAATTGCTTTTGGGACTCGCCAAAGGGAAACATGATTATGACAAGCGTGAATCCATCAAACGTCGGGAACAAAACCGGGATATCGCACGGGTCATGAAACAATACAATACACGTTAAACTAAGAAGGCATTTCTGAAACTTGTTTCAGAAATGCCTTTTTTATCGGAGAGGGGCCTCTTTTTCCAACTTGTAAAAAGGGGCTTTTTTATGTATGATAAGGGTAGTGAAAGAAAAAGGAGAAGCAGCATGACACAAAAATTGATTGCTTACAAGCGCATGCCTATCTGGACCAAGGATACCATGCCAGAAGCTCTTCAAAGAAAGCACAATACCAAGGTAGGAACCTGGGGAAAGATTACAGTTTTAAAGGGTCAGTTACGATTTATTGAATTGACCGAAGAGGGGGAAGAAATCGCAAGCCACCTCTTTGAAGCAGGAGCAGAGAACCCCATGGCCGAGCCCCAGGCCTGGCATCGTGTCGAAGCGGCGACTGACGATGTGGAGTGGTACCTAGAATTTTACTGTGAGCCAAAAGACTATTTCCCCAAAAAATACAACACCAATCCTGTCCATTCAGAAGTGCTAGAAGCAGTGGGAATTGTCCCCGCTGGAAGGGCATTGGATCTAGGATGCGGGCAAGGACGCAACGCCCTCTTTTTGGCCCAACATGGCTTTGACGTGACGGCAGTCGATCAAAATGAACTAGCTCTTGAGATCTTACAAAGTATTGTCGCTGAGGAAGATCTAGAGATGCCTGTGGGTCTCTATGATATCAATGCTGCTGCACTCACCCAAAACTATGATTTCATCGTATCGACTGTGGTCCTCATGTTTTTAGACGCTGATCGGATTCCAGCGATTATCCGCAATATGCAAGAGCATACCAATCCAGGTGGCTACCATCTCATTGTCTGTGCCATGGATACAGAAGATTATCCTTGCCAGATGCCTTTCTCGTTCACCTTTAAAGAAGGAGAATTGGCGGAGTATTACAAGGATTGGGAATTGGTCAAATATAATGAAAATCCTGGCCATCTCCATCGTCGAGATGAGAATGGCCATCGGATTCAACTTCGATTTGCAACCATGTTGGCAAAGAAAAAATAGAGAAAAAGCAGGATCCTAGCATCCTGCTTTTTTGCTTTCTACAAACAAGTTGAACAAGGTGATCTGAATGTTGTTCACTTGCCAAAAAGAAAAACCTTCTCCATAAAGGTAGGAGAAGGTTGGGGAATTTAGTTCCAGCTAGCAAAGTCGCAGACGCTGAGAATGATCGTCCCGATTTCGATTGGCTCTTCTTTCGCACCGGATTCTAACCAGGTCACAATCACAGATTCAATCGTAGCTATGAAAATCTCTAGACCATACTTGTATGGAACTTGAAAATCTGAAATGATATGTTCCTTTGCATGGGGAGTATCGTCCAGTGCATGTAGGGTAAAACTTCTTACCAATTTACGGAAGTCCGAGCAACAGGATTGTGACAATGCATAAATAAAATCATAATTCTCTTTAATAGCAGTCAAGACATTGAGAAAGTTCACCTTGACAGGGCTTCCTTCAACGAAGAGGCTATCTAATTCTTGCATCATGTCCAATTTCATTTGCTCAAACATGTCGTATTTATCGACATAGTGCAAGTAGAAGGTCCCGCGGTTAATTCCAGCGGTTTCGGTTAATTGTCGAATAGTGATGCTTTCAAAAGGTTGTTGCAAGAGGAGTTTTGAGAGCGCATTTCGTAAGTCTGACTTGGTTGTTGTTTGTCTTTGGCGTACCATATGTTCCTTTCTGTAGTTGTATCAATCTGTTTATTTTTATTTGACGTTAAAATAATTTATATGTTAAATAATTTTACGACACTAACAAATAGCATTATACTCCAAAAGAATAAATTAGACAACAATTCTCATTTTTGTACAGATAACGAAAAGTGTACAAAAATTTTACAAGTTTATGAATGACGGGCACTGACAAGATTTTGTGAAAACCTCACAACAATTAGTGATTTAAAATAATTCCCTCCTAAAAAAATGGTCAGGAAATTTTTAGGAAATGGAGGAGCAAGATGGAAAAGGGAGTGTAATAAATAAAAAGAGGCTGGGACAAAAGTCCTAGTCTCTCAATTATTTTTGGATTGTCGAGCAAGACGCAGTGGTTGAGTGGGCTCTACTACGCTGATTTCATCAGCTTTTACAGCCCTACTCAACTGTGCGGAGGTGGGACGACGAAATCGAATTCTAACGAATTACCGATTTCTGTCCCACTCTCTCTTTATTTGATAAAAGTTGTCACGATCAAATTGAAATTTAAGATAGTTAAGACAATCGCAACGAGATAGCCTAAGAAAGTATTCCATTTCGCATTAACATGTTCTCCCATGATTTCCTTGTTGGAGGTGAAATAAACCAGAGGGAAGATGGAGAATGGAAGAGCCGCTGATAGGAAGACTTGAGAGTAGACTAGAAGGTCGTCGAGGACATGTTCCTGATCTCCAAATAAGATCGCAACGACGATGACAGGAAGAAGGGCAATGATCCGAGTCATGAGACGAACGACCCATTGTGGCAGGCGGAATCTCAAGAAACCTTCCATAACGATTTGACCGGTTAGGGTCCCAGTAATGGTTGAATTTTGACCACTGGCTAACAAAGCGATAGCAAAGAGGGTGGACAAGAAGGGACTGGCGATAGCACCGGCAATGTGATTATCCTTGAGGGCGTTGTACATGCTAGAGAAAGCACCGATCTTATCTCCGTGACCAAAGAAGAGGGCCGCTCCAAGAATCAAGAGGAGGGAGTTGACGACAAAAGCCAAACTCAATTCAATATTTGAATCCCAGGTCATAAAGCGCACTGCCCGCTTGATATCTGCTGGATCCTTGTAATCAACTTTTCGTGTTTGCGAAATGGAAGAGTGGAGGTAGAGGTTGTGGGGCATTACCGTTGCCCCGATAATTCCAAGCGCCAGGGTTAAGGCTTCATTTCCTTTTGGTAGCCCAATTCCTAGCACCTCTTTTTGAGGGAGGAAGCCAGCGAAGATTCCTCCGATATCTGGTTTCGATAGGAATACCAGATAGCCAAAAATTGCAAGGATCGTGAGGATTAAGGTTGATACGATGGCCTCTATCTTTCGAAATCCTAGATGCATGAGCCCCAGTAATAGGAAGACATCAAAGATAGTAATCAGAATGGAAAAGAGCAGAGGCCAACCAAAAAGAAGGTGAAGGGCAATTCCTGAGCCGATGACTTCCGCTAAATCTGTCGCCATCAAGGCAAGCTCAATCACAATCCAAAGGGTATAGCGAAGCCATTTGGGTAAATGATGGGCGGTTGTTTGGGCCAGATCCTTACGATGGACAATCCCTAGTTTACCAGCCATTTGTTGCAACTGCATGGCGATTAAAGACGAGAGAAGAACCACTGATAAGAGGAGGTAGCGGTATTGGGCCCCTCCAACGACACTAGTAATCCAGTTTCCCGGATCCATATAGCCGACAGCTACTAGACTTCCTGGTCCTGAAAAGAGCAGGAGAGTCTTCCAAAAAGGGATCCCTTTTGGCACGTCAATAGATTGGTTGATTTCTTGAAGTGACTTCCTTTCAAACTGTTGTAAACTCACAATGAGCCTTCTTTCTAAGAATAAATCAAATTTGTCTCTAATTATAGCATAAAATTTATAATAGTTCATGATAATTTAGGATAACCTTGTTTTTCACTACCTCGATTTCTTTGTAATCTATCAGAAAAGGACTATAATATAGATAGGAAGTAGGAGGGAGGAGAGGAAATGGCCTACATCGAAATGCAGCACTGTTACAAGCGCTATACGAGTGGAGAGACAGAGATTTTCGCTAACCAGGATGTTTCCTTTGAGATTGAAAAAGGCGAGTTGGTCATTATTTTAGGGGCGTCAGGAGCTGGAAAATCAACGGTTCTCAATATCTTAGGAGGGATGGACACCAATGACGAGGGGCAGGTTCTGATTGATGGGGTGGATATTGCAAAACTAAATTCCCATCAACGAACCAATTATCGACGAGATGATGTTGGTTTTGTCTTTCAATTTTATAATTTGGTCCCTAATTTGACAGCTAAGGAGAATGTTGAGTTGGCTTCAGAAATTGTTTCTGATGCTCTAGATCCGGAAGCTGTTTTAAAAGAAGTAGGACTTGGCAATCGTCTTGATAATTTTCCTGCCCAATTGTCAGGGGGAGAGCAACAACGGGTGGCGATCGCTCGGGCAGTGGCTAAAAACCCTAAAATTCTCCTTTGTGATGAGCCAACGGGAGCCTTGGATTACCAGACGGGTAAGCAAGTATTGGGGATTTTACAGGATATGTCTCGAAAAAAGGGAGCGACGGTCATCATCGTAACCCATAATGGTGCCCTAGCTCCGATTGCAGACCGTGTGATTCGCATGCATGACGCCAAGGTCAAGTCGGTAGAAATCAATGAGCTTCCTCAAGATATTGCTACGCTAGAATATTAGAAGAGGTGGTAGCATGAAACGAAAAGTCTATTGGAAGGATTTGTTTGCTTCCTTTACACATTCAAAAGGACGTTTTCTCTCCATCTTAACCTTGATGTTATTGGGAAGCTTGGCCTTGGTTGGCTTAAAGGTGACCACTCCAAATATGCATCGAACGGCTAACCAGTTTATTCAGCAACAAAAGATGCTAGATCTTGCTGTCATGGGGGACTTGGGATTAGACCAGGCAGACCAAGAGGAGCTTTTAGGAGTCAAAGGGGCGCGTGTCGAATTTGGTTCACTGCTGGATTTGACAGTGAAAGGAACAGGAAAGGCAATTCGACTTTTTTCTGCTCCAAAAAGTCTTTCTTCTTTTCGTGTGACCAAGGGGCGCCTGCCCAAAAAAGAAGGGGAACTGGCCCTAGCAAGTTTTTGGGAGGATCGCTATCAGATAGGGGATACCCTCACACTTGAAGAAAAGGCTGGAACTCGCTCTAGTTTAAAGCGAAAGCAATTCACCATTGTTGGCTTTGTTCAATCCTCTGAGATGTGGTCTCAAAAGAATTTAGGCACTGCCATGAGTGGCAGTGGAAATCTAGATGCCTATGCACTAGTTTCAAAAGAGGTCTTTACGACTAAACTTCCCGCGATGGCTCGGATCCAGTTTGATGATCTGAAGTCTTTAGATTCTTTTTCGCAAGTCTACCAAAAAGGGCTCAAAGCTCATCAAGAAGAGTTAGAAAAACTTCTGAAAGACAATGGAAAGGCCCGCTATCAAAGACTCAAGCAGGAGGCGGATGGGCAGATTCAAAAAGGCCAGAAAGAACTCAGTCGTGCCGAGGAAACCCTCCAGTCAGCTAAAAATCAGATCGATCAGGCTCAAAAACAATTAGACTTGCAGGAGGCCCAGTTCAAGAAATTAGCTCCATTTCTGCCAGCTAAAGAGCAAGTAGCCAGTCAAGAAAAGCTCCATCAAGCCCAAGAACAAATTGATCAGAAAAAGAAGGACTGGACTGCAGGTGAAACGGAGCTCGCAAAAAAAGAGGAGGAGCTGAAAAAAGCGCAAAGGGAGCGAGATCAGCTGGAAATTCCAACTTATCATGTCTATGACCGCAAGACCATGCCAGGTGGACAAGGTTACCTGATGTATAGCAATGCCAGTAGTAGTATCTCTGCTGTCGGAAATATTTTTCCAGTCGTTCTTTATCTGGTAGCTGCCATGGTGACCTTCACCACGATGACCCGCTTTGTCGATGAAGAGCGAACCAATGCAGGTATTTTTAAGGCACTGGGCTATCGTACCAGGGATATCATTCTCAAATTTGTCCTCTATGGATTCTTTGCAGGGACGATCGGGACCCTACTAGGAACCCTGCTGGGCCATTATTTCCTATCGGGGATCATTTCCAACATTATTACGCAAGGGATGGTGATTGGAGAGAGCAGAGAGTATTTTTATGGGGATATGACTCTGATTGCGCTCGGACTGTCTTTCGTCGCGAGTGTGCTTCCGGCTTACTGGGTTTCGCGTAAGGAATTAAAAGAAGAAGCCAATCTGTTATTACTGCCCAAACCACCGGTATCTGGTTCGAAGATTTTCCTGGAGCGTCTCCAGTTTATTTGGAAGCGTCTGAGTTTCACCCACAAGGTCACTGCTCGTAATCTCTTTCGTTACAAACAACGGATGCTGATGACCATATTTGGAGTGGCAGGTTCTGTTGCTCTTCTCTTCGCAGGGCTAGGGATTCAATCCTCTGTAGGAGGGGTTTCCAAACGCCAATTTCAAGAGATCCTATCCTATGAGTTGATTGTAGCCAAAAAAACGAATGCCTCCTACCAAGAAAGCAAAGAACTAACCAATCGTCTGGCAAAATCAGACATCAAGGATTATCGAGCCATCTATAGTAAGGTCATTGAAGCTTCTTTAAAAAATGGACACGACAAGCAGACCGTTACGATGTTGGTTACGGATCGTGCAGATTTTTCTCCCTTTGTCAGCCTGCGTTCATTCAAGCAAGGGGAATCCTTGTCTCTAAAGAAAGGGGTTATCATCAGTAGCAAACTGGCACAACTAGCCCGGGTTACAGTCGGTGATCGACTGACCTTAGATGGTCACACTTTTAAGGTAGCAGGAATCACTGAAAATTATGTCGGCCATTTTATCTATATGGATCAGGCAAGTTACCAAAAAATCTACGGAAAGCGGACTTCAGCAAATAGCTATTTGGTGCAGTTGAGAAATCCTTCTACACGACAAGTGCAGGCTGTCAGTCGGGACATGATGGAACTTGCAGCTGTGAAGGCGGTTAGTCAGAATGCTTCGATGATTTCCCTCTTTAATTCAGTTGCCAAATCCTTGGACACCACTATGATGATTCTAGTAGTCGTATCGATCTTGCTAGCCATCGTGATCTTGTATAATTTAACCAATATCAATGTGGCAGAGCGGATCCGTGAATTATCGACCATTAAGGTCTTAGGATTCCATAATAAGGAAGTGACGCTCTATATTTACCGCGAAACCATCTTATTGTCTATCATAGGGATCCTCATGGGATTAGTGGGTGGTTATTATCTTCATCAATTCCTCATTGCCATGATTGCACCAGATGCCATTCTCTTTTACCCTAAAGTAGGACTTGGCGTGTTCCTCTTTCCTGTCGGAGGAATGCTCCTTCTCTTGCTCCTGTTAGGAATTTATGTTGACCATTATCTCCGAAAAGTAGACATGTTCGAAGCCCTCAAATCAGTAGACTAAGATACAAAGCCGTTAAGCAACTCTTTGGAAAAAGATAAATCCAACGACGAAGCGTCCGCTTCTAGCCTGAGTTTTCATTTCTGGTAGCATGGAATGTTCATAAAACTTTCACCTTTGGGTGGAAGTTTTTCTTCTCTTTGTTATAATGGAGAGAAGGAGAAGATCATGACTAAAATTGCTTTACTTTCAGATATTCATGGAAATACGACAGCATTGGAAGCTGTCCTAGAGGATAGTCGAAAAGCCAAGGTGGATGAATATTGGCTCTTAGGAGATAGTTTGATGCCTGGAACAGGGAGACGGGCCCTCTTGGAGCTGTTAGAGGAGTTACCGATTACGGTCAAAGTCCTTGGGAACTGGGAGGATAGTCTTTGGCGGGCTATGAGTGGGATGTTGGATGAGACCAGACCCAGTCATCGCTACCTCATGCGCCAGTGTCAATATATTCTTGAAGAAATCACACCCCAGGAAATTGAAGACATGCAGAAAATGCCCATGCAGGTCCATAGAGAAATCGCAGGTTTAAAGATCGGTATTACCCACCACTTACCTGATAAGAATTGGGGTCGCGAATTGATCCACATTGGTGAGCAGAAGGATTTTGATCGCTTGGTGACGAACCCGTCTTGTGATATTGCAGTCTACGGACACATTCACCAGCAGTTTTTCCGCTACGGGACAGGAGGAGAACTGATTATCAATCCTGGATCGATCGGTCAACCTTTCTTTTTAGAAAAGAATCTTCGCAAGGACCTTCGGGCCATGTATGCTATTCTTGAATTTGATCAAATGGGGTTAAAAGATGTAGATTTTAGACGGGTGGACTATGATGTCCAAAAAGAATTGCAACTCGCAAAAGACCTCCATCTTCCTTATTATCAAGTGTATTATGAAAGTTTGGTCAATGGCATTCATCATACCCACAATCATGAGCTCCTTCATGAAATTGAGCAGAGAGAAGGTCATGATCGAGAAATCGATGCTTGGCTAGAAGACTTCTTCCAATAGTGTAACTGTTGACATTACAACTAAAAAGAGTATAATAGGAATAACGAAAGTCGTCCCTTGACGGTTGTTCAATAGACTCTACCTTCAAAACGGGTAGAAAGGAGTGAAGTTATGCAAATTTCGAGTCGCTTTACCATTGGGACTCATGTCTTGATCATGATTGCTCTACAAGGAGAAAAAACAAAAGTAACCAGTGATTTTTTGGCAGGAAGTGTCGGTGTGAACCCTGTTATTATTCGAAAGACCTTGTCTCAGTTGAAGAAAGCTGGATTGATTCACGTAGCGCGTGGGACAGGCGGAGCTGAGCTCGCAAAAGCAGCCGATGAGATCAGCCTGCTGGATATCTATCAAGCGGTAGAATGCTTAGGTTCGACAGGTCAATTATTTGGTTTTCATGACAATCCGAATCCAGCCTGCCCAATTGGCCACAATATCCACAATGTTTTAGATGGGAAGCTTGAGGACATTCAGACTGCTATGGAAAAAGAAATGTCCCAAACCACTTTAAAAGACGTTGTAGAAGATACGCAGAAAAGAATGAATCTCGAATCGGTTTCATAAGAAAAATGAGAGTGGGACAGAAATCGGTAATTCGTTAGAAATCGATTTCGTCGTCCCACCTCCGCACAGTTGAGTAGGGCTGTAAAAGCTGATGAAATCAGCGTAGTAGGGCCCACTCAACTACTGCGCCTTGCTCGACAATCCAAAGATAATTAAGAGGCTAGGACTTTTGTCCCAGCCTCATTTTTTATCATTATTAACGAAACATTCTGTATGGTGCGACTTGGACCTACAAAAGGCTTAGTCAAAGTAAAGTAAGTCTTTGCTGGTTTCTGTGAAGAGTCCAAATCCGTCTTTTGTTACGTACCCACAATCTTCGATACGGACACCGACTTTACCTGGAATATAGATTCCTGGTTCGACTGAGAAGCACATGCCTTCTTCAAGCACCATGTCATTTCCTTCCATAATAGAAGGGAATTCATGCACGTCCATTCCGATCCCGTGTCCGAGGCGGTGGTTGAAGTATTCACCATAGCCAGCTTTTTCGATGACGCTCCGTGCAGCACGGTCGACGTCATGTGCTGTTACACCTGGTTTGATCATGTCAATGGCTGCTTGTTGAGCTTCTAACGTCAAGTGGTAGATTTCTTTTTTGAAATCATCTGGTTTCCCAACAGCAACGGTACGAGTCATATCTGACGCATAACCATTGACCATACAGCCAAGGTCAAAGAGCAAGAGAGCATCGTTTTCGACTTTGTTGCTTCCAGGAATTCCGTGTGGGTTAGCTGCATTGTTTCCAGTCAAGACCATGGTTTCAAAGCTCATTTCATAACCCAAGCGTTTGATACCAAAGTCGATTTCTGCTACGATATCAGTTTCTGTTTTATCCAGTGAAATGGCGTCGAATCCCATATTGACAGCCTTATCTGCGTATTGACCAGCCACCAACATCTTTTGGATCTCATCAGCAGATTTGATCAAGCGCATGCGGTTAATCCGTGGTGTTAAGTTAGTAAATACCGCTTTTTCAAAGACAGTGCGCAAACCATTGTACTTGGTCAGAATCAAGTTATCATATTCAAGTGCAACAGTTTTGGCATCTGGTTTAGCGATAGCGCCTTTAATCTTTTCCCAAGGGTTTTCAGAATCCACATAGCCAACTACTTGGAAATCGACAACTGCAGTCGCCCGTTCCACTTCAAGTGCAGGAACGAAGAGAAGGGGTTCGTGGTCTGTATAGACGAACAAGAAAAGTTGGCGTTCGTGGGGATCACTGTAAAATCCAGTCAGGTAATTGATCGTGACAGGATCAGATACAACAGCGACGTCTGTTTTTTCAGTTTCAAGAAAATCGACGATTTGATCTAATTTAGACATAATGCTACCTTCTTTCTATGGATCTATTTTGTCAAATTTTCCCTAAAAAAGCAAGAGTTTACAAAATTTTACCAAAATACTTGAAAGTGTTTACAATCCATGATAAAATAGGATTAATTAGAGGATGAAAACGAAATTTTCAATAATGAAAGGAAATCTTATGAATACAGACGATACAGTAACGATTTATGATGTCGCCCGTGAAGCAGGGGTTTCAATGGCAACCGTTAGTCGTGTAGTGAATGGAAATAAGAACGTTAAAGAAAATACACGTAAAAAAGTTTTGGAAGTGATCGAACGCTTGGATTACCGTCCAAATGCTGTTGCGCGTGGTCTTGCCAGTAAGAAAACCACAACAGTCGGTGTTGTGATTCCAAACATTACCAACAGCTATTTCTCTACCTTGGCTAAAGGGATTGATGACATTGCGGAAATGTACAAGTACAACATCGTCCTTGCAAATAGCGATGAAGACGATGACAAAGAAGTTTCAGTAGTAAACAACCTCTTTTCAAAACAAGTGGATGGAATCATTTTCATGGGCTATCACTTGACAGAAAAGATTCGCTCAGAATTTTCACGCTCTCGGACGCCAGTTGTCCTTGCTGGGACAGTGGATGTTGAACACCAATTACCAAGTGTCAATATTGACTACAAGCAAGCGACTGTTGATGCTGTTGCGCAATTGGCAAAACACAACAAGAAAATTGCTTTTGTAAGTGGCCCATTGGTGGATGATATCAATGGAAAAATCCGTTTGGCTGGCTATAAAGAAGCTTTGAAAACGAAAAAATTGAGCTACAGTGAAGGACTTGTCTTTGAATCGAAATACCGTTATGATGAAGGTTACAACTTGGCAGAACGCATCATTGTGTCAAAAGCAACAGCTGCTTTTGTGACAGGTGATGAATTGGCTGCAGGTCTCTTGAACGGCTTGTCTGATCACGGTATCAAAGTACCAGAAGACTTTGAAATCATTACTAGTGATGATTCACAAGTCACTCGTTACACGCGTCCAAATCTATCAACGATTGGCCAACCCTTGTATGACCTTGGTGCGATCAGTATGCGCATGTTGACCAAGATCATGCACAAAGAAGAGTTGGAAGAACGCGAAGTACTGTTGTCTCATACGATCAACCAACGTGGAACGACTAAAAAATAAGGATTAGTAGACTAGAGTCTCGACATGGGAAGACGTGTCTACTAGTCTAAGAGGCTAGAACAGAACTGTTCTAGCCTCTTTTTTATACTGCAAACAGGTAGAGACTTGCTGGGCACTCTTTATTTCGGTATAATAGAAGGTATGAAAGTTTTACTGTATTTAGAAGGAAAATCCGTCTTACAAAAATCAGGAATTGGTCGAGCCTTGCAGCATCAAATGCATGCGCTTTATTTGGCTGGGATTCCGTATACGACAGATATTTTAGGAGATTATGATGTGGTGCATATCAATACCTATGGCCCACGGAGTTTCCTTTTGCTCCATGCAGCAAAGCGTCGTGGAAAGAAAGTCATCATGCATGGCCATTCAACCCGTGAGGATTTTGAAAATTCCTTTATCGGGTCTAACTTTTTTGCGCCCTTGTTTGGGAAGTATTTGGCTCACATGTACCAAAAGGCAGACTATGTGATCACACCATCTGAGTATTCCAAACACCTGATTCAGTCTTATGGGGTGACCACACCGATTATTGCGGTCTCCAATGGGATTGATTTGGAAAAATATGAGAAGGATCCGAAAAAAGAAGAAGTCTTTCGCAAGCATTTTAATATCCAAGAAGGCCAAAAGGTTGTCATCTGTGCAGGGCTTTATTTTAAACGCAAAGGGATTGAAGATTTCGTAGAAGTGGCCCGTCGCATGCCGGATGTGCGCTTTATTTGGCTAGGTTCTATCAACAAATGGATCATTCCGCGTAAGATTCGTCGTATCGTCGAAAAGGATCATCCGAGTAATGTGGAATTCCCTGGCTATTTCAAGGGAGTGGTCTTCCAAGGGGCTATGACGGGTTCAGATGCTTTCTTCTTCCCATCTTATGAAGAAACGGAAGGAATCGTTGTTTTAGAAGCTTTGGCCAGTCATCAGCACACGGTCTTGCGGGACATTCCCGTTTACAATGGCTGGATCGACGAGAGCTCATCTGAATTGTGCCACAATGTGGATGAATTTGTGGATTCCTTGAACAAGGTCTTGAACGGACAAGTAGATAAGCGGGAGGCTGGCTACAAGGTCGCTGAGAGTCGTTCGATCGACCGAGTGGCTCATCAATTGGTCGAAGCCTATCAAACAGTTTTGGAGATGTAAGATGCGTGTAGGATTATTTACAGATACCTATTTCCCGCAAGTTTCGGGAGTGGCGACCAGCATTCGGACGCTCAAAAAAGAATTAGAAAAATTAGGTCACACGGTCTTTATCTTTACGACAACGGATAAAGATGTCAACCGCTATGAAGATTGGCAGATCATTCGGATTCCAAGTGTGCCTTTCTTCGCCTTTAAGGACCGCCGCGTTGCTTACCGTGGATTCTCAAAGGCGCTTGCCATTGCCAAGCAATACCAGCTGGATATTATCCATACCCAGACTGAGTTTTCACTGGGCCTTTTGGGAGTGTGGATTGGACGTGAGTTGCGGATTCCAGTCATTCATACCTACCATACCCAGTATGAGGATTATGTCCGCTATATTGCAAGAGGTATGGTCATTCGCCCAAGTATGGTCAAATACATTGTGAGAAGTTATATGAACGATCTGGACGGAGTGATCTGTCCTAGTGAGATCGTCTATGACTTGCTCCAAAAGTACAAGGTCAAGGCAGAAAAACGCATTATTCCGACAGGGATTGATTTGGCCAAGTTTGACCGACCGGAAATCACTCCGACAGAGACGGCTGCTCTTCGTGAAAAATATGAAGTCGCAGAAGATGAAACGCTTTTATTGAGCCTGTCGCGGGTCTCCTATGAAAAGAATATTCAGGCTGTTATCGCGGCCTTTCCAGATGTCCTCAAGGTCAATCAAAAAGTTAAGTTGATCGTGGCTGGAGATGGTCCTTATTTGGATGATTTGAAAAAACAAGCGGCGAAACTGGGGATTTCAGATGCGGTTGTCTTTACAGGGATGATCCCACCAAATGAGACAGCTCTCTACTATAAGGCGGCTGACTTCTTTATTTCAGCTTCAACGAGTGAGACGCAAGGGTTGACCTATTTAGAGAGTATTGCAAGTGGTACCCCAATTATCGCTCATGGCAATCCTTATCTCGATCATGTGATTGATGACCCTATGTTTGGAAAGCTCTTTTATGAAGAGAGCGATCTGGCACAAGCGATTCTTGAAGCAATTGACGAGATGCCTGCAATCGATGAGACCAAGTGGGCAGAAAAGATTGATGATATTTCTGCAGCAACCTTTGGCCGTCGGGTCTACGAATTTTACTTGGATAAAATCATCTCGAAAGACTTTTCAAATGATTTGAATCCTGAACAAAGTCGGGTCAAGCGGATGTCTAAGACCATTGTGAAAATCCCGACCAAGGTGATTGCTCTTCCGGTCAATGGATCTGTGAAGATGATGAAGGCTTCGGTCAAACAAGTGAAGAAAATCCGGAAAATCACGCATTTCTTTGATTGAAAATGAAACTTTTTCTTGCAAAATTTTTCAATCGTGCTATAATAACTGACAGAGACATATCAAATCTAGGAAATCTGATAGAGAGCGCGTGGGGCTGGAAATCGCGTAGAGGATAGGTTTGGGACTACTCGTGATTCTTTTATGCAAACATAAAACGGTGGCTACGTTAGAGCCAATCAGAGGTGTCCCTCTTTTTTGAGGAACATAAATGAAGGTGGAACCACGTTGCGACGTCCTTTCGAGGAGGTCGCTTTTTTGTTTGGAGAATAGTTAATCGCAAAAAAGTGAAGATGGAGATTGATATGAAGAAAACATTGTTCTGGGTGATTGCCTGTATCTACTTTATAGTCTATGTATGGCTAATGAAAACTCTTAGTCTATGGGGTTCAACGTACATTGTTTTCTTTGCATTTATGGCATTTATCCCTCTTATACCATTTCTTGCTCCTTTTCTCGGTATCTTAATGTTTTTTAAGAAAAAGGAACTCGTGATAGCAGGATATCTTTTAAGTCTTACTGCTGGTATTTATCTATTCAACGCACTAAAAAGCTATCCGATAAGGATATACATGAGTAGTAAAACAATGACTGATGAGCAATATATGTCTTTAATCCTTTCCTTGGTAAGTTATTTACTAATTTCTACAGTTTGTTTTGTTTATAGAATGAAAATGTTAAAGCATCATTCAGTTAGATAAACAAATATAATTGTTCTTTATAACTAACCCTTTGCTATTTCTTCAAACCTCAATTTTAAATTACGATAAATTTTTAAGGAGAAAATCATGATTAAGATTACTTTCCCAGATGGCGCTGTTCGTGAATTCAAATCTGGCGTTACAACTTTTGAAATTGCCCAATCAATCAGCAATTCTTTGGCTAAAAAAGCTCTTGCTGGTAAATTCAACGGCAAATTGATTGACACAACTCGTGCCATCACCGAAGATGGAAGCATTGAAATCGTGACACCTGATCACGAAGACGCTCTTCCAATCTTGCGTCACTCAGCAGCTCACTTGTTTGCCCAAGCAGCTCGTCGCCTCTTCCCAGATATCCACTTGGGTGTTGGTCCAGCGATTGAAGATGGTTTCTACTACGATACAGACAACCAAGCTGGTCAAATCTCTAACGAAGACCTTCCTCGTATCGAAGAAGAAATGAAGAAAATCGTGAAAGAAAACTTCCCATCTATCCGTGAAGAAGTGACCAAGGATGAAGCGCGTGAAATCTTCAAAAATGATCCATACAAATTGGAATTGATCGAAGAACACTCAGAAGACGAAGGTGGTTTGACCATCTACCGTCAAGGTGAATACGTTGACCTTTGCCGTGGCCCACACGTCCCATCAACTGGTCGCATCCAAATCTTCCACCTTTTGAATGTGGCAGGTGCTTACTGGCGTGGGAATAGCGACAATGCGATGATGCAACGGATCTATGGTACCGCTTGGTTTGACAAGAAAGACTTGAAGAACTATCTCCAAATGCGTGAAGAAGCTAAAGAACGTGACCACCGTAAACTTGGTAAAGAGCTTGATTTGTTCATGATTTCTCAAGAAGTTGGTCAAGGTCTTCCATTCTGGTTGCCAAATGGTGCGACCATCCGTCGTGAGTTGGAACGCTACATCGTTGATAAAGAAGTAGCAGCAGGCTACCAACACGTCTACACTCCACCAATTGCTTCTGTAGAACTTTATAAAACTTCAGGTCACTGGGATCACTACCGCGAAGACATGTTCCCACCAATGGATATGGGGGATGGAGAAGAGTTTGTTCTTCGTCCAATGAACTGCCCTCACCACATTGAAGTCTACAAACACCATGTGCACTCTTACCGCGAATTGCCAATCCGTATCGCTGAAATCGGTATGATGCACCGTTATGAAAAATCTGGTGCCCTTACAGGACTTCAACGTGTGCGTGAAATGTCTCTGAATGATGGTCATACCTTTGTGGCTCCAGAACAAATCGAGGAAGAATTCAAGAAGATCCTTCAATTGATCATCGATGTGTATGAAGACTTTAACCTGACAGATTATCGTTTCCGCTTATCTTACCGTGATCCTGAAGACAAACACAAATACTTTGATAACGATGAAATGTGGGAAAATGCTCAACGCATGTTGAAAGCAGCCGTTGATGATATGGGTGTTGACTACTATGAAGCTGAAGGGGAAGCAGCCTTCTACGGACCAAAATTGGATATCCAAGTGAAAACAGCTCTTGGTAAAGAAGAAACTCTTTCAACTATCCAATTGGACTTCTTGCTTCCAGAACGCTTTGATCTTCATTACATTGGAGCAGACGGGGAAGAACACCGTCCAGTCATGATCCACCGTGGGGTAATCTCAACCATGGAACGCTTTACTGCGATCTTGATTGAAAACTACAAGGGAGCTTTCCCAACCTGGCTTGCGCCACACCAAGTAACCCTCATCCCAGTATCGAACGAAAAACACGTGGACTACGCTTGGGAAGTGGCTAATAAACTTCGTGACCGCGGTGTTCGTGCCGATGTGGATGAACGCAATGAGAAAATGCAGTTCAAGATTCGTGCTTCTCAAACTCAAAAAATTCCTTACCAATTAATCGTTGGGGACAAGGAAATGGAAGAGCAGGCTGTAAACGTTCGCCGTTATGGTCAAAAAGAAACAGAAACCATGCCGGTAGATGCATTTGTAGAATTGATTCTTGCAGATATTGCAAATAAATCTCGTGTTGAGAAATAAAACGATCACAGTCTGAGAAATATTTTTTAGTAAGAAAAAGCAACAACTATTTCAGTTGTTGCT
The DNA here is from genome assembly GCF_020554365.1 of Streptococcus sp. 210928-DFI.4.42. NCBI lineage: Bacteria > Bacillati > Bacillota > Bacilli > Lactobacillales > Streptococcaceae > Streptococcus > Streptococcus sp. 210928-DFI.4.42. Next base: position 114,477 of record NZ_JAJCHF010000001.1, on the reverse strand, counting down.
TTTTCTATTTTGTTTAACCTGAGCCAGTAGTGATCGGTCAAACCACCACAAATAGTATCCTTATCAACAATCCTTTCTATCCATTAACTTTTGGATATAGGATATCCTCCTAAGATTTGCTTCCATGAGTTAGATAAGTTGACTATCCTCAATCCTTGTCTGCTTTATTTTCTTTTACGAGATCGTTTTGTGAATCTTTTTCAGAGAGTTTTTGATCGATATACTTGTCAATGTTTTCGTAAAATTCCTTGGTCGTCTCACTATCTAATTTTGTCGAATTATGGACTTGATTGACTTTCAATTGAACAGATTGAATACCGTAAGAGGCTTGTTTTTGGCGAATGGTTTCTAATTCTTCTTCTGAAATCGGATCTCCAACAACCGTCAAGACCAATTCATTATTCCTTGACTTGTAGACTTGATTAATGACCGTATGATTGGCGAACTCTTTTCCTACAAACTGTTTGATTCCTTCTTTTCGTGCTTGATCCATCGTCAGAGTGACTGCTGAATAGCTGGCTGGAAGAACCAATAATACAATCAAGGATATCAACCCAATTCTCATTTTCATGTTTAGCTCTTTAAATGAACTTAAGGGAGATTGTCTCATCATAATTCTTGTTCCAACAATATTGATTAGCATGATAAAGACACAGTTGATCAAGAAAAGATAGAGAGCCCCAAATAAAAATCGTACATTTCCATTAGCTAAACCATAACCTGCAGTGCAGATAGGTGGCATCAGAGCTGTTGCAATGGCTACTCCTGGCACGATATTGTTTGCTTCTTTTTTCCTTGAACCAATGACACCTGCTATCCCACCCGCAATACCAATGAGAACATCCCAAATGGTTGGAGAGGTTCGTGCAATCAATTCGCTACTTGCATAAGATAAGGGAGAAATCCAGAAATATAGAGTCGAGACAAGCAAACTGACCAATACTTGAGTAAATAAAACCCCTAGAGATTGCTTGATTAAACGCGTATCAAAAATAGCTAAACCAAACCCCAGTCCAATAATCGGTGTCATAAGAGGGGAAATCAGCATGGCTCCAATAATGACAGCTGTTGAATTCATATTTAGACCTATAGAGGCAATAAAAATCGAACACATCAAAATCACTGTATCTCTTAATCGAACATGAAGGTCATCATATAGTTTCTCGCGGAATTCACGTGTTGAATAGTTTCCGGACATTGGTTACTCCTTTTATTTCATATAATCTTGTTTCTGCATGGATGATGTTAGAGAGACCTCTGTCCAATCTTACATATTTTTAATTCTCACCTGTCATTCTTTTGAACATAATTTTTTAAATATCCATCAGTCCATCCTTGATATTATATCAAAAAGTTTACAGTCTTTCTCTGAAGAACTCAATCAATTTAAAAGATAGTGAGGGCAGAAATTTTTGTATCCTTATCCGAAGAAGAAAAACGATATCTCCTCTGAAAGTAGATACCGTTTTAATGTTTAAACATGATGAGTATGTAGCAGCAATCCTAGCTGATATCTCCAACAAATCCCGTGTTTCAAAATAATGCAAAAAGAAAAGATTGAGATGTCATGATCTCAATCTTTTTGCTTTGTCTTATTGGAAAGTCCAGCAATTGAGACTCCACATTTCTTCATAAGTTTGATATAATAAGAAGATAGAGATTGATAAGGAAAAGTAGCATTAGAAACAGGTATGTAAGATGAAAAAAATATTAGTAGTTGATGATGAAAAACCAATTTCAGATATTATCAAATTTAACATGGCAAAAGAAGGCTATGAAGTCTTGACGGCCTTTGATGGTCGGGAAGCTTTAGAGGTCTTTGCGGCTGAAAATCCGGATATTATTATTCTAGATTTGATGCTACCAGAAATTGATGGTTTGGAAGTAGCGCGTACGATTCGTAAGACTAGCAATGTGCCGATCATTGTCCTATCTGCTAAGGATACGGAATTTGATAAGGTCATCGGGCTTGAAATCGGGGCGGATGACTATGTAACCAAACCCTTCTCGAATCGGGAATTGCAAGCGCGTGTGAAAGCCTTGTTGCGTCGTTCTGAGTTTGCGGCTGATTCTCAGCTTGAAAATGAGGCCGATACGGAAATTGTCATTGGTGATCTTCACATTCTTCCAGATGCCTTCTTGGTTCAAAAAGGCAACAAAGAATTGGACTTGACCCATCGCGAATTTGAATTGCTCTATCACCTTGCGACCCATGTCGGTCAAGTGATGACTCGTGAGCACCTTCTTGAGACGGTGTGGGGCTATGATTACTTTGGTGATGTTCGAACAGTAGACGTGACAGTTCGTCGTTTGCGTGAAAAAATCGAGGACACACCGGGACGTCCAGAATATATCTTGACCCGCCGTGGTGTCGGATATTATATGAGAAACAATGATTGATCAACTAAAACAATTTGTAATGTCGTCGAACTTTGTCTTTGTTCTGATTACGGTTGGGTTTATCATTGTGGTAGCCTTGCTTTTGCTAGAAAACCGTAGGGACAATATCAAGCTCAGACAATTAAACGCCAAAATTAAAGATCTGATTGCAGGGGACTATTCTGAAGTGGTCGACATGCAAGGAAGTCCAGAACTGACGGATATGACCAATAGTATCAATGATCTATCTGAGGTCATTCGCCTGACGCATGAAAACTTGGAACAAGAAACTAAGCGTTTGACCAGTATCCTTTCTTACATGACAGACGGGGTGCTTGCGACCAACAGACGCGGTCAGATTATCATGGTCAATGAAATGGCAGCCAAGCAATTGAATGTTAATAAAGATGAGGTGCTCAATACCAGTATTCTGGATTTGCTTTCGCTTGGAGATGACTATGATCTGCGAAGCTTGATTACAGAAGTACCAGAGTTGACCATCGATTCCCAGGATGAAAATGGGGAATACATAAGTCTTCGTGTGCGCTTTGCCTTGATTCGTCGCGAGTCAGGTTTTATCTCTGGTCTGGTAGCTGTTTTGCACGATACGACAGAGCAGGAAAAGGAAGAGCGGGAACGTCGCCTCTTTGTCTCCAATGTGAGTCATGAATTACGGACACCTTTGACCAGTGTGAAATCCTATCTGGAAGCCCTAGACGATGGCGCTTTGTCAGAGCCGGTAGCACCAGACTTTGTAAAGGTTTCACTCAATGAAACCAACCGCATGATGCGCATGGTCACAGATCTATTGAGCTTGTCACGAATCGATAATGAAACCAGTCAGTTGGACATCGAGTTGACCAACTTTACGGCCTTTATCACCTTTATTTTGAACCGGTTTGATAAGATCAAGAGTCAATCGCAAGAAGATACTAAGAAGTATGAACTGATTCGTGAATATCCGATCACCCCAATCTGGGTGGAAATTGATACGGATAAAATGACTCAGGTGATCGACAATATCTTGAACAATGCTATCAAGTACTCTCCTGATGGTGGAAAAATCAAGGTAGGGATGAAAACGACAGATGCTCAGTTGATTATCTCTATCTCAGATGAGGGCTTGGGGATTCCCAAGAAAGACTTGCCACGTATTTTTGATCGCTTTTACCGAGTGGATAAGGCGCGTAGTCGGGCCCAAGGCGGGACGGGTCTGGGCTTAGCCATTGCTAAGGAGATCGTTAAGCAACACAAAGGCTTTATTTGGGCCAAGAGTGAATATGGCAAGGGATCTACTTTTACCATTGTCTTGCCGTACGACAAAGATGCTATTAAAGACGACTGGGATACAGAAGAGGAAGAATAAGGAGTCAATGACAGAAGAGGGATTTAAGTATAGTATTTTAGCTTCAGGTTCTAGTGGGAATTCTTTCTACCTTGAGACGCCAAAGAAAAAACTGCTTATTGATGCAGGATTATCAGGGAAAAAGATTACGGGACTATTGGCTGAAATTGATCGCAAACCAGAAGACTTAGACGCCATTTTGATTACGCATGAACACTCAGACCATATCCATGGTGTGGGTGTTTTAGCGCGGAAATATGGCATGGATCTATATGCTAATGAAGCAACTTGGAAGGCTATGGAAGGCACCAAGTATCTAGGGAAGGTCGATGATGCTCAAAAGCACATTTTTGAAATGGGAAAGACCAAGACATTTGGCGATATCGATATCGAAAGTTTTGGGGTCAGTCACGATGCTGCTGCCCCTCAATTCTATCGCTTTATGAAGGATGGCAAGAGCTTCGTCATGCTGACGGATACGGGCTATGTGAGCGATCGCTTGGCAGGTATTGTCGCGGATGCGGATGGCTATCTGATTGAGTCCAATCATGATGTAGAGATCCTTCGAGCAGGTTCGTATGCTTGGCGCTTGAAGCAGCGGATCTTGTCAGACCTAGGCCACCTTTCTAACGAAGATGGTGCAGATGCCATGATCCGAACCTTGGGAAATCGCACCAAGAAGATTTATCTGGGACATTTGTCAAAAGAGAACAATATCAAAGAATTGGCCCATATGACCATGGAGAATCAACTGGCTCGAGCAGATCTAGCTGTTGGCCATGATTTTGAGGTGCTAGATACCTCGCCAGATACCGCGACCCCTTTGACGAAGATATAAGATGGAAAACCACCTAAGGGGAATTTCAGACTGAAGACAAAGTCAACTTGAAAACTTTCCTTAGGTGAGTACGGACGTCAGCGAACTTCTATGAAGTTCCATGACTAATTATTGAGCCCAAGGTCTCAATAATTCCGAGTGCCTGAAACTATAACGTTTCAGGCACTTTTCTCACAGCAGAAAGTTTTGGTATTTTCTTGATTTAATCTAAAACTCGGAACTCATTTTTCATTTCTTTGCAGAATTGATTAACTTATTTCACTTTTAAATAGTTTGTCTACATTATAGAACCAGCTGCGACTGGTTTTTTGCATGCTTATTCGAGGATTTCTATATCTAGTGATGAATTTGCTCTTTACCCTAAAATTGTGTATGATAGGAGTACTTTAGCTTTCTTAATAATTGGGCGGGGAATTTGGAATTATGAAACTATATATCGGTTATTTGGATTTAAAATGGATTTATTTTGACGAAGAAAACGAAGTATTTCAATATGAAGAACCAAAAATTGCTTCCAATTGAAAAATGATAATTCTAATGGCCCCAAATTCTATAATTACTTAGATGAAAAGTATGATAACTACTAAAATAAGAAGGTGCGAGGAATGAAAAAAATTTTTAAGAGTAAATTAATTTATTTTGGACTATTTACAATTATCTTTCTAGCTATATTATTTGTTAAACATTCATTTGATAAAAATAAATTATTTCAATATAAGTATTGGATTGCTGATACAGAAATCACAGATTATGAATTTCTTGAAAATGGAGATGCAATCAGTGTTTCATGGGCTGCGAAAAAGAAAGTGGTAGATGAATTAAGAATTCTAGGAGATAAAGTTAAGACAGGCGGTCCGGGGCATGCTGTAGGACAAAAGTTTATTATTTCTCAAGGTGCGAAATTGAATTCCGAACCGTCAAGAGATATAACGCATAATAACTTTCCTTATTTGAATCGAAATATACCTAAGGATGGGGAATATTGGCATATTAACGTTTATGATACCTCAAATTCTAAATTAATAAAGAAAGAATTGGATGTATTTAAAATAACTCGAGAATTTAACAAAAATTATTTTCCGCTGTTTATATCTAACTCTCAGAAAATAATCGTTGATGGAGAAAATGAGTATATAACTTTAAATAGTTGGTAAAATTGGAGATAAATCTTTTCAGGAACAAAAATTAATTAATTTGAAAACAGGTAAAATAATAGATAATCGAAATGATAAAATTAAAACTCACTCTCTAAGTGTTGGTGTTGAATGGCTTGAATCTTTTTCTAAGTTATTTAAAACTAATGGGTTTGATGTTGAAGATAATAAATTCCATTTTTGGAACGTAGGAAATAACTGGCTCCTAGATACAAAGTATCCAAAAACAAGAAAACTATTATTGAATAATATAGATAACAATTTTATTTATGTTCTCAATCCTAAAAATAGATTAGAAACAACTCTTAATGTTGTTAAATTGGCATTTCCATCTGGCACAAATATTTTTAAAGATATCAGGATACCGGCAGAAAACTCTACAGATAGCAAAGAACATGTTGTTCAAAGTGAAGAGGAGTTTTTACAGTACTACCAACCAAATTCGGAGGAGAAATAAATGTCAACTAAAATGCTACTGTTTTGGCTCTCAACAATAGTTATATTTTTAGCATTAGTTTTTTTGAGTGGTACTTATTTTTATCTTTATTTCCGTGATAAAAAGATGGTTCGGCTTGCTACATCATCCATCAAAGGAACCGTTGTGGGCTATAATCGATTTCGAGGGGGAAATCCTCCGATTGTTGAATATGAGGTAAATGGCGTGGCTTATAAAAAATCTTTTCGTTATTTTCTGGTAAAAACGATCTCTACTCCATGGGGACCTAGAAATGTGCCAAACATCTATACTAGAGAAGATATGTTAGCCAATTCGATTACCTTTTATCGAAATTCATTTGTTTCTTTCAATACAGCCCTTCAGACCCAATTTCCACTTTGCTCTTCAATGACGGTTTGGTATGATCCTGAAAAACCAAGTAGAGCTTATGTGGAGCGTTATTGTGGTGTGAATCGCTATTATAAATGGGCAGGAATCCTTTATGGAATCTTGCTTCTTCTAGTCTATGCTGTGGTGTTAGTTGCTTTTTTTAAAAATTGAGAAAAGGAATAGCAAAAGATAGTGAGTCAACTATGAACTGACTTTTAACAAAAAAGAAACATACAAAGGAGAAGAAAATGCGCCTTGTTTATCTTACGATTGGTTTTATATCATTGGGACTAGGAATTATTGGGATTCCTTTGCCTATTTTACCGACAACCCCCTTTTTACTCTTATCTATGGCTTGCTTTGCCAAAAGTTCCAAACGCTTTGAAACTTGGCTTTACCAAACCAAGCTTTATCAAACCTATGTAGCGGATTATCGAGAGACCAAATCGATTGCCAAAGAACGGAAAAAATGGATCCTTCTTCAGATCTACATTCTGATGGGGATTTCGATCTATCTGGCACCGATTATTTGGGTGAAGCTTGCTCTAGGTGCTTTGACGATTTTTATCACCTATTATCTCTTAAAAGTGATCCCTAATAAGCCTGAAAATCCAACGGAAGAAAATCCTGATTAAAATTGGAGAAATCAGGCCCTAGAACTAGGAAAAGAAGTGCGTTCGTGCTTCTTTTTTGGTATACTTAAGAGTATGAATTTATTAGAAAGTAGGCTTCCCATGGAGAAATTACAAACCCTGTTATCGGAACGGTTTCAGATCGTTTTTTCAGATAGCAGTTTATTAGATACAGCTTTTACACACACCTCTTATGCCAATGAGCACCGCCTCTTAAAAATTTCACATAACGAACGTTTGGAATTTTTAGGAGACGCTGTTCTTCAATTAGTTATTTCCGAATATTTGTATAAGGAACACCCAAACAGACCGGAGGGAGATTTGTCCAAATTCCGTTCCATGATTGTCCGTGAAGAAAGTTTGGCTGGTTTTTCTCGGGATTGCCAATTTGACCGTTATATCAAACTAGGCAAAGGCGAAGAAAAATCTGGTGGTCGGGACCGCGATACGATTCTTGGCGATTTATTTGAAGCCTTTTTAGGTGCCTTGCTCTTAGATCAAGGTGTGGAAGCGGTCAAACGCTTCATCTATCAGGTCATGATTCCAAAGGTTGAAACGGGTCAATTTTCTCAAGTCATTGACTACAAGACCCGTCTGCAAGAATTGTTACAGGTTCACGGAGATGTGGAGATCCAATACCAAGTGGTCAGCGAGTCCGGTCCAGCTCATGCCAAAGAGTTTGAAGTAGAAGTGTTCGTGAACGGTCAAACGATGGGACATGGTCATGGTCGTTCCAAGAAATTAGCGGAGCAGGAAGCAGCCCGCAATGCAGTTGAAACGAGGAATGATTCCCCATGTATCTAAAAGAGATTGAAATCCAAGGCTTTAAATCCTTTGCGGATAAGACAAAAGTCGTATTTGACAAAGGGGTCACTGCCGTTGTAGGGCCTAATGGATCTGGAAAATCAAATATCACGGAGAGCTTGCGCTGGGCCCTGGGTGAATCCAGTGTCAAGAGTCTACGTGGGGGCAAGATGCCCGATGTCATTTTTGCAGGGACAGAATCGCGAAAACCGCTGAATTATGCCTGTGTCACAGTTGTCTTAGATAACCAAGATGGTTTTATCCAACAGGCAGGGAAAGAAATTCGTGTCGAACGGCATATTTATCGTTCAGGAGACAGCGAGTACAAGATCGATGGCAAGAAAGTACGTCTCAGAGATGTTCATGATTTGTTCATGGATACGGGATTGGGACGTGATTCCTTCTCCATTATCTCCCAAGGTCGGGTAGAGGAGATCTTTAACTCCAAACCGGAAGAACGCCGGGCAATCTTTGAAGAAGCTGCAGGTGTCTTGAAATTTAAGACGCGGCGCAAGGAAACCGAGACCAAACTCAACCAAACCCAGGAGAATTTGGACCGTCTGGAGGATATCCTCTATGAATTAGAAGGACAAATCCAACCTCTTGAAAAGCAAGCGACTGTCGCTCGCCGTTTCTTGGAATTAGACCAAGAACGGCAGGTTCTCTTGCTGGATGTTTTAGTTGCTCAAGTCTATTTAACAAAGGACCTTTATGAAAAGGCTGATCAAGAAGAAAAAGCCATTCAAGAACAGTTGGCTTCTTATTACCAACGTCGTCAGGTTTTAGAAGAAGATAATGTACGTATCAAGAAGGCCCGCCATCAGTTGGATGAAAGCTTAGCTGAGGACCAGGCCAGCTTACTTGAGGTCACTCGTTTGATCAGTGATTTGGAAAAGCAAATCGAAGTAGCTAAGTTGCAATCGAGTCAAGCAGCCCATAGTCGCAGGGAAAATCTTGAGCGTCTGGATGCTGTTTTAGCCCGTCTGGAAGAAGCGAAACAAGAGCTGGCTCAAAAACAAGAGATGCTAGCTGAGCTTCAACAAAGACTGACAGAGAACCGTCAGCAACAAGAAGAGTTGGAAAAAGAATTAGCCAACTACGAAGAAGATCCGGAACAAGTTATTGAGCATCTACGTGAGCAGTATGTCGCGCTCTTGCAGACGGAGGCTGAAAAATCGAATGAGCGGACAGCCATTGAGAGCCGGATCCAAGCACTCCTGCAAGAATCAAGCCATCGTCAAGAGGATTTGACCAAAGCACAAACAAACTTTGAAACTGCCAAGGAAAAAGAAGTCCGACAATTGGAAGAGTTGGATCAGGCACAAGCAACGGTCAAAGGTTTACTAGTAGAATATCAAGAGCAATTGGTAAAAGTGGAGCAAGCCAAAGCTGCCTACCAAGAGGCTCAAGCGGCCATGTTTGACTTGATGGATGAGAGCAAGAATAAGCGGGCGCGGATCAATAGCTTGGAAGCTATTCAGAAGAATCATAGTAACTTCTATGCAGGCGTCAAGAGCGTTTTGCAAGAAGCAGAACGGTTAGGAGGCATCTGTGGGGCTGTTAGTGAGAATTTGAGTTTCTCAAAAGACTACCAGACGGCGCTTGAAATTGCTCTGGGAGCTAGCAGCCAACAGATCATTGTCGAGGATGAAAAGGCTGCAACGCGAGCGATCGATTTCTTGAAACGCAATCGTTTGGGACGGGCAACTTTCCTTCCGCTAACGACCATCAAAGCCCGTCAACTATCCCCTCGGAATCTGGAATTGATTCAAGCCAGTGCAGGATTTCTAGGAATCGCGAGTGACTTAGTGACCTATGAGCATCGGTTTGAACAGATTTTCCAAAACTTGCTTGGAGTAACGGCCATCTTTGACACGACGGAGCATGCGCGTGAGGCAGCTCGTAAAGTCAATTATCAAGTCCGGATGGTGACCTTGGATGGGACCGAATTGCGGACCGGAGGATCGTACGCCGGTGGTGCCAATCGTTCCCAAAATACGGTCTTTGTCAAACCAGAATTGGATAGTTTGAAGCAGGAAATGCAAGCTCTGGATGCTCGTTTGAGAGAAGCTGAGCAGGAGGTAGAGACCAAGGACAATCTGCTCAAGCAGGCGCAAGAATACTTGGCTTCTATTCAAAATCAAGGTGAGCAAGCACGCCTGGAGCAACAGCGGGCCCAATTGGCCTACCAACAAAGCCAAGAGCAACTGAAAGAAATCCAGGAGCTCTTAGAAGCTTTGAAGTCAGAATTGGCAACAGATGCAACCCAGTCTCTCCAAGAAGAGCTGGAGTCCCTTACCAAGCAATTGGCAGAAATTGAGCTTCAAAAAGAAAATCTGAATCGCGACATTGAAACCATGAAGTCGGACAAAGATGTTCTGCAACAAAAAGTGCAAAACTTGCAAGAGCAATTGGCAGAATTGCGACTTCAACAGACCGAATATAAGAGCCAACAAAGCTATGAGCAAACAGATGCTCGTCGCTTGGAAGAAACGATCTCCCAGTTGGAAGTAGAAGAGCATCAGTTGCAATTGCTGATTGAACAAGGCGATGCCAAAGTTCAGACAGTGGATGTGGAGCAGCTGGCCAACCAATTGTCGCAGGCACAAGCCAAGAAAACGGATTTGGAACAAGGGGTCATTCGGAAACGCTTTGAGCTGGATGATTTGGAAGGCCAAGCCGAAGATGTGGCAGAACAGATGGAACAAGCGCGCAAGAAAAACGAAGAGTGGATTCGTCAACAAGCCAAGGCTGAAGCGACACGTGAAAAGCATGCGGATCGTTTGAACAAGCTCTTAACGCAAATTACCGATGAATTCATGCAAAGCTTTGACCAAGCCAAAGAGCAGGCTAAACCTGTTGAAAATCTTGCAGCAGCTGAAAACCAGCTCAAGAGCATCGAAAAAGATATTAAGGCACTTGGTCCAGTCAATGTGGATGCGATCGAGCAGTACGATGAGGTGAAGGGGCGCTTTGATTTCCTATCAAGTCAGCGTGAGGATGTCTTGGCTGCGAAAAACATGCTTCTGTCTACCATCAACGACATGAATGACGAAGTCAAGGAACGCTTTAAATCGACTTTTGAAGCTATTCGTGAATCCTTTAAAGTCACTTTCCGTCAAATGTTTGGTGGGGGTTCTGCTGATTTGATTCTGACAGAGCCAGATCTTCTGACAGCTGGTGTTGAGATTTCTGTGCAGCCACCTGGTAAAAAGATCCAATCCTTAAACCTCATGAGTGGTGGAGAAAAAGCCTTGTCTGCCTTAGCTCTCTTGTTCTCGATTATTCGTGTCAAGACCATTCCATTTGTCATTCTAGATGAGGTAGAGGCTGCTCTAGATGAGGCCAATGTCAAGCGTTTTGGGGATTATTTGAACCGCTTTGATAAGGAAAGCCAGTTTATTGTCGTGACGCACCGGAAGGGGACCATGTCAGCTGCAGATTCCATCTATGGTGTGACCATGCAGGAATCTGGGGTTTCTAAAATCGTCTCAGTAAAATTGAAAGACTTAGAAAATGAAGAATAATGATATTAAATTGATCGCTACGGATATGGATGGGACCTTTCTAAATGACCAACATCAGTACGATCAAGACCTTTTACGCAAGGTGTTAGCAAGCTGCAAAGAAAAAGGCATCTATTTTGCTGCTGCGAGTGGCCGTGCCCTTCTTTCTCTCAAATCTCTCTTTAAAGGCTTTGAAGACCAGATGATTTTCATTGCTGAAAATGGCAGTGTGGTAGAATTTCATGGAGAAGATCTCTACGAAGCGACCATGTCCAAAGACTTTTATTTGGGTGTTTTTGAGGCTTTGAAATCCTCTCCTTATGCAGACCCGAATAAACTGCTTTTGACTGGGAAAAAAGGGAGCTATGTCTTAGAAACAGTAGATCCCGACTATCTGGCCTTGAGTCAGCACTACAATGAAAATATTCAAAAAGTGAAAAGCCTAGCGGATATTCAGGATGAAATTTTCAAATTGACCACCAACTTTGATGCAGCTCTTGTGCTTAAAGGTGAGCAATGGGTCACTGAGAATATCCCCGGTGTCAAAGCGATGACGACAGGTTTTGAATCGATTGATATTGTCCTCGATTATGTCGATAAGGGAGTGGCCATTACCGCCTTAGCGGATAAACTAGGGATCTCGATGGATCAGGTGATGGCTTTCGGGGATAACTTAAATGACCTCCATATGATGCAAGTCGTGGGCCATCCTGTAGCGCCAGAAAATGCACGTCCTGAAATCTTGGCGATTGCTGAAACAGTCATTGGTCACCATGAGACTGGTTCTGTCCTACGCTACATGGAGGAAATTGTATGAGTCAGATTTCCTTGATTGCGCTGGATTTAGATGGGACCCTTCTCAATTCAGAAAAAAAGATCTCCCCTCGCAATAGAGCAGCCCTCGCTGCTGCACAGGCTCAAGGTGTCAAGGTGGTTCTAACCACTGGTCGTCCCTTGAAAGCCATGGATTTTCTTTTGGAAGAATTGGGAACAGCAGGCCTCAAAGAAGAGTATACGATTACCTTCAACGGTGGTCTAGTGCAGCGAAATAATGGAGAAATCCTCTCAAAAGTTGTCTTGGCACCAGAAGATGTCGCAACAATTCATGATGAAACAGCCCGTCTAGGACTTCCGCTGGATGCGATCAGTGAGGGAACGGTTTATGAGATTCATGCAGATCGAAAGTCTCTCTATTCCCTTTACAATCCCTACCTGAACTTTATTGAAACAGATTTTAAAGACCTGCCATCCACGATTTCCTACAACAAGTGTGTGACAGCAGTCGATCAAGACTTTTTAGATGCAGCGATAAAGCAGATCAAGCCGGACTTATTTCAAGACTATGAAATTTTTAAATCTCGGGAAATGTTGCTGGAATGGTGCCCTAAAAATGTTCACAAGGCGACAGGTTTAGAGGCACTTGCTTCTATTTTGGGCCTTAAGGCTGATCAAGTCATGGCCTGTGGAGATGAAGCCAATGACCTGTCTATGATCCAGTGGGCTGGACTGGGGGTTGCCATGGGCAATGCGATTCCAGCAGTGAAGGAAGTTGCAGCGCTGGTGGCCCCTGTGACCAATGACCAGGATGCCGTCGCATGGGCGATTGAAAATTATGTGCTAAAGGAGAGTGAATAAATGGGATTATTTGATCGTTTATTTGGAAAAAAAGAAGAAACTGAAAAAATGCTTCCGTCTTCTGAAGAAGTGACGGAAAGTACGGAGGTTGAAGAAACTGTCAAAGAGGAGCCGGCGGCTACCTTAAATGACAAGGAAGAGCAAAAAATCGCTGATATGGAGGCTTATTACCAAGAGCTCAAAGCGCGAATTGCAGCCACTCATCAACCTGTTTCAACCGTCGCTCAAGAAGAGCCGGCAGAGGAAGCTCTTGTAGAAGAAAAAGTGACATCAGAGACTCATGAAGACCAAGTACCAGTAGAGGAGTCTCCAGTTGTTTTTGAACCTGTTCAAACAGAAGCAAGTCCTCAAGAAGTTTCACCACTAGCTGATGAAACGGAGGAGACTGAGCCTCTTGAAGAAGTGAAAATTGAAGCGGAAGTTACTGAAAATGGTGAGGAAGCAGATGGGGCTAATACTTCAGAAATGAAGGAAGAGCCACCAATTGCCTTTCCATCATCTGAAGCTGAGCTAGTAGAAGGGAGCACGACAGAAGAGGAGGCTCCAGAACTAGTAGAAGCTCAGGATGAAGTTTCAGAACCTGAAGTATCAGAAGCGATTGCTCAAGTGGAGGAAACTTCAGAAGTAGCAGAAGCCGAGTCTAGACTTCCTGAAGGAGAAGCAGCATCAACCGTTGAGGAAAGAACTGTTGAAGAGGCAGAAGAGCCAATTCCAGACGAGATTGAGCCTCAGCAAGAAACCATTCAGGAAAAATACGATCGTAGCTTGAAAAAGACACGAACTGGATTTGGAGCACGTCTCAATGCCTTCTTTGCCAATTTCCGTTCAGTCGATGAAGAATTCTTTGAAGAATTGGAAGAACTCTTGATCATGAGTGACGTTGGGGTTCAAGTGGCCTCTAATTTAACCGAAGAGTTGCGCTATGAAGCCCGTTTGGAAAATGCCAAAAAACCAGATGCTCTCAAGCGCGTGATCATCGAAAAATTGGTGGACTTGTATGAAAAGGATGGCCAATTTAATGAAGCCATTCGTTTTCAAGATGGTCTCACGGTCATGCTCTTTGTTGGGGTCAATGGAGTTGGTAAAACCACATCTATCGGGAAGTTAGCCCACCGCTACAAACAAGAGGGCAAGAAAGTCATGTTGGTTGCAGCAGATACTTTCCGTGCAGGAGCAGTAGCTCAACTGGCAGAATGGGGACGCCGCGTAGATGTTCCAGTTGTAACAGGTCCTGAAAAATCAGATCCTGCTAGCGTCGTCTTTGATGGAATGGAACGCGCGATCGCTGAAAACATCGATGTTCTGATGATTGATACAGCTGGTCGTCTGCAAAACAAGGACAACCTCATGGCCGAGCTTGAAAAAATCGGCCGCATTATCAAGCGTGTGGTACCTGATGCACCGCATGAAACCTTGCTGGCCCTCGATGCATCAACCGGTCAAAATGCCTTGGTGCAAGCCAAAGAGTTTTCAAAAATTACGCCTGTAACAGGAATTGTATTGACCAAGATCGATGGAACGGCTCGAGGTGGGGTCGTCCTTGCGATCCGTGAAGAGTTGGACATTCCAGTGAAGTTGATTGGATTCGGAGAAAAGATTGATGACATCGGACCATTCCATTCAGAAAACTTCATGAGAGGCCTCTTGGAAGGCTTGATTTAAGAGTCGAATAGAAAAAGACAAATTGTTGGAAGAACAATTTGTCTTTTTGTTTCCTTGCGCTATCAAAAAAACCACCCGAAGGTGGCTTTCCTTAATTCTTAGGTTCAGGTTTCCAAACCCATTCGGCTCCGTATTCTGCAAGGAGATCATCGGATGCAGTTGGTCCCATGGATCCAGACTTGTATTCATAGAGTGGTGCTCCATTTTCGGCCCATAGTTTTTCGATTCGGTCAATCAATTGCCATGAAGCACGAACTTCGTGCCAGTGGCTGTAATTGGTTGAGTCATTGTTCAAAACGTCAAAAATTAATTTTTCATAAGGCTCTGGGGAAGCTCCAGTTGCAGTCGCATCTGTTTCGTAATCAAAGGAAATCGGTGCGATGCTGAATGTTTCTCCGACCTCTTTCCCGTTGATGCTCAATGAGAAACCTTCGTTTGGTTGGATATAAATGGTCAAGACATTTGGTTGCAAGTCATGTCCAAAGATGGAGTCGGTTTGCTTGAAGACCACATTGACCATGGTTCCTTTTTGTGTCAAGCGTTTTCCGGTACGGAAGAAGAAAGGCACACCGCGGAAGCGATCGCTATCAACAAAGAACGTACCAGAAGCATAGGTCTCTGTAGTAGACTCAGGGTCGACATTCGGCTCACTGCGATAAGAGATATCTTTTTTCCCTTCGATCGTACCTGAATGGTATTGACCACGGATAAAGAATTTCTTTAACTCATCATCTGTTGGATTGTGCAATTGCTCAAAAACTTTGATCTTCTCTGCCCGAATCGCATCCTTAGTAAAGGTAGCTGGTTTATCCATGGCAAGCAATGACAAAAGCTGAAGGGTATGATTTTGCACCATGTCCCGAAGGGCCCCCGAGTGATCATAGTAACCACCGCGTTCTTCAACCCCCAAGCGTTCAGCAAAGGTAATTTGGATATTGTCAATAAAGTCTCGGTTCCAGAGGTTGTCAAAAATGAGATTGCCGAAACGGATAGCAAAGATGTTTTGGATCATTTCTTTGCCAAGGTAGTGGTCAATCCGGAAGATTTGTTCTTCATCAAAGGTTTCTTCCAATTCCTGGTTGAGCTGACTAGCTGTTTCCAGGTCTGTACCGAAAGGTTTTTCAACGATCAAGCGCTCAAAGCCTTGTCCATCCACAATTCCTTCGGATTTGAGGTGTTTGGCAATGGTTCCAAAAAATTGAGGAGCCATGGATAAGAAGAAGACCTTGTTGTGTTCTGTTTGGTATTTCTCATCCAAGCTGTTTTGTAATTCGCGTAGAGCGATGTAATGTTCGGTATCATTGACATCGTGGCTTTGGTAGTAGAAATGGCTAGCGAATTCTTGAGCTTGTTGAGGGCTATCGGCCAGATCTGTGATGGATTCTACCACGACTGATTCAAAGTATTCCTTGCTCCATGGTCTGCGGGCTGTTCCGATAACTGCAAAGTGTTCAGATAGATTTCCTGATTTATAGAGTCTAAAAAGGGATGGGTAGAGTTTGCGCTTGGCTAAATCTCCACTGGCCCCGAAAATGGTTACAATAACTTTTGAAGACATTTAAGTACCTATTTCCTATTTTATTAACCATATTTTACCATAAAATCTACAAGATTTCTTTGATGGAATCGTTGTTACGAATATTTTCCGGTTGGATTAGGGGATTTGAGAGGAAAGCATAGAAAAAGCTAGAACCAATGTGGATTCTAGCTTGAACAGTTATAAGATGTTTGGATCTACAACGGAAGCTCCATCAGAATACGCGGTAGACATATGGATTGGCCGGTTTCGTAATGGTCTGGCAATCGCTAATGTGGAGGACAGGCAAGCTTTGCTTGAGTTGCTTGTGGTATTCAATGGACAAGGTTCCTTTCGCATGGATCCAGGTATTGTTTTCGAAATGCTGGGGAGCACCGGTTGTTAAGAGACCGTAGACGCCGGAATCTGCGATACAGTGAATGATCCCAAAGCGAAAGATAAATTGGCTGTCCTTGTTATTGGGATCATTGTAAACAAAGCCGGTCAGCTCGATCGTCTTTCCTGCAAATTGGTCAGGATAATCATAAAGTACTTCCATGACTTCCATGTAATTCTCAGTGGTCACCTGGATCACTTTTTTATCAACATATTTCTTTGCCGCCTGCTTCATTTCTGACTCATAGGCTGACTTGGTAAAATAGCTACTAGTATCTGGTTTGAGATACTGGGTTGTTGTCCCTTCGTCCTGCTGGATTTCCTTGGAAGATCCAGCCGCAACCGGGAAGTGGTAGCCTTTGGCAGAAACTGTTTGGGAATCCAGTGTCACTGTAGGGAAAAATAGCCCGACAAACAAAGGAATACAGAGCAAGAAAATACTCGCCACTTTTGCCCAGAAGCCAGAAAGATGACTGTGGATCTTCATCTGCTTGACCCAGATGATCAGCTGCACAAGAGCTAAAACAAAGGACAAGAACATGGAAATATAAGCCAAGTAAGAATAGTGTAAGTTGATGTATTGATTGAGCTTACCAGATAATTGCAGGTACATGGTGAGCTCAAAATAGCCAGCTAATATCAAGAAACGAATCATAGCACCACCCCCACAAACCAAGCATAAAGGAGCACAACTCCACTAACAATTCCGATAAATTGCCAGATAAAACGGGTCTTGAGATAATTTTTCATCATGAGGAGATTTTTGACATCAAGCATAGGCCCAATCACCAAAAAGGCAAGAACCGGCGCTACTCCAAAACTCGTCAGAAGAGAGGATCCAACAAAGGCGTCCGCCTCGCTACAAAGTGAGAGGAGAAAGGACAAGAGCATGAGAAGGAGAATAGCAATAACTGGTGTCGCGCTGATCGAAGTGAGGATCCGTGTTGGGACATAGACTTGGACGAGGCTGGCAAAGAGGCAACCAAATACCAGGTAACGTCCCGTATCAAAGAATTCATCAATGGCTTGTACCAAGACTTGGAAGAGCTTTTGACCTTTGCTCAAGTCCCTAAAATCATGTTCATGTACAGCCTTACGATGTTCTTTTTGGATCGAATCTGTCTGAATAAAACCAAGAAAGATCCCTAGCACCGTTGCGACCAATAAGGAACCAAGGGCGCGGTAGAGGGCCATCTTGACAGAATTCCCAAAGGCTGAGTAGGTCGCAAAGAGAACGATAGGATTGATGACCGGTGCTGTCACCAAAAAGGGAACAGCAGTATAACTTGGAACTTTCTTTTCTAGAAAGCGATTGATAATGGGAACAATCCCACATTCACAGGAAGGAAAGATAAAGCCGATAAAGGTCCCAAAGAAGATCCGCCCAAATTTATTCTTGGGAAGAAAGCGGTAGACCCTCTCGGGGGTGATATAGACCTCAATAATCCCTGAAATGATACTTCCGATTAGGACAAACGGTAGGGCCTCGATAATAATCGAGAGAAAAATAGCCCCAGCCTGCAAGACGCTAGAGGGAAGGTGTTGAAAGAATGTCATTACTTAACCTTCTTTGCTTCTTTAGCTGTAGCAGTTTCTGCCTTCTTTTTTTCTTCAGGAAATTCTACTTTCTTTTCTACATCCGGAAAACTCGCAAAATTTTCAAACATTTTATCAAGATCATCTGTTTTTGAGAATTTAATAGCCATTGTTGGGCCTCCTTTTTATTTTCTTTCATTATAACAAAAAGGAAAGAGCAAGGGGGAAATGGAGCATAAAAGGAAAGAACATGAGGGTCAAAATTATTCTATGAAAAATCCCTGAAACAGAGACCAGAACAGGCGATCTCACCCCTTGATGGCAGCAAAATATGCTATAATAGAAGCTATGGATAAATATGAAAAAATAGCCCAAGAATTGGGTGTTAGCTTAAAACAAATCGATACCGTATTGAGTCTGACCGCAGAAGGCTCAACTATTCCTTTCATTGCTCGCTATCGAAAAGATATGACGGGAAATTTAGATGAAGTAGCGATCAAGGCCATTATTGACCGGGACAAATTGTTAACGGCTCTGGCTGAACGAAAGGAAACCGTCCTTGCTAAGATTGAGGAACAAGGCAAATTGACAGAGGCGCTCAAGCGGGCTATTGAGGCTGCTGAAAAATTAGCGGATGTCGAAGAGCTTTATCTCCCATATAAGGAAAAACGGCGGACCAAGGCGACGATTGCTCGAGAAGCAGGACTTTTTCCTTTGGCACGTCTCATTTTGCAAAATAGTCCAGACTTGGAAGCAGAGGCTCAGAAATTTACCTGTGAGGCCTTCCCAACTGAAACTGCGGCTTTAGCTGGTGCAGTGGATATTCTGGTAGAAGCTATTTCAGAGGATACCCAATTACGGGCCCTCACCTATCAAGAAATTCATGGGCATTCCCTCATGACATCAACCTTGAAGGATGAAAGCTTAGATCCTAAGAGAACCTTTGAAATCTATTATGATTTTTCTGAGAAGATCAAGAGTATGCAAGGCTACCGGACCCTGGCGCTCAATCGTGGGGAAAAATTGGGCGTTCTCAAAGTTGGATTCGAGCATCAACTGGATCGGATCATTCGTATTTTTGAGGCTCGTTTTAAAACGAAAAATGCCTATGTCGATGAAGTTATTCAACAAGCGGTTAAGAAAAAAATCGTTCCTGCGATTGAACGTCGGATTCGGACAGAGTTGACGGAGGTGGCAGAAGACGGAGCCATTCAATTGTTCTCTGAGAATCTACGGAATCTATTGCTCATTCCTCCATTAAAAGGGCGCGTGGTCCTTGGATTTGACCCAGCCTTTCGGACAGGTGCTAAACTAGCCGTTGTCGATGAGACAGGAAAGATGCTTGCCACCCAGGTCATCTATCCAGTTGCTCCTGCAAAACCAGCTCAGATCGAGCAGGCTAAAAAGGAACTGTCTTCCTTGATCAAGGAGTTCGGAGTAGAGATTATTGCAATTGGAAATGGAACAGCTAGCCGTGAAAGTGAGGCCTTTGTCGCAGAAGTGCTCCATGACCATCCAGGAGTTCGCTATGTTATTGTCAATGAAAGCGGAGCCTCTGTCTACTCAGCTAGTGAGTTGGCCCGTCATGAGTTCCCAGAGCTAACCGTTGAAAAACGCTCGGCCATCTCCATTGCCCGTCGCTTGCAAGATCCGCTAGCAGAATTGGTGAAAATCGATGCCAAATCCATCGGTGTCGGTCAATACCAACACGATGTCAATCAGAAAAAACTGACAGAAAGCTTGGATTTCGTGGTAGATACTGTCGTCAACCAAGTTGGGGTCAATATCAATACGGCTAGTCCCTCTCTCTTAGCCCATGTAGCAGGACTCAATAAAACCATCTCTGAAAATATTGTGAAATACCGGGAAGAAGAAGGAATGATTCTTTCACGAGCACAGATTAAAAAAGTCCCTCGTCTCGGCGCCAAGGCTTTCGAGCAAGCGGCTGGATTCTTACGCATTCCTGAAAGTAAAAATATCTTGGACAATACCGGCGTTCACCCTGAAAGTTACAAGGAAGTTGAAAAACTTTTTCAACTTCTTGAAATTACCGACCTCGATGCATCCGCTCATGAAAAATTAAAAGCTGTGAACATAAAGGAGATGTCTACTCAGCTGGATCTGGGACCAGAAACCCTGAAAGATATCATTGCCGATCTCCTAAAACCAGGTCGCGATTTGCGGGATTCCTTTGATGCACCCGTGCTCCGTCAGGATGTCTTGGATATTAAAGACCTCCATATAGGCCAAAAATTAGAAGGGGTTGTGCGCAATGTGGTTGACTTTGGGGCCTTTGTCGATATTGGCATTCACGAAGATGGCTTGATTCATATCTCCCATATGAGCAAGCAGTTTATCAAGCATCCAAGCCAGGTCGTCTCAGTAGGTGATTTGGTAACCGTCTGGGTGAAGAAGATTGATGTGGAACGCGAAAAAGTCAATCTCAGTTTGGTAGCTCCGAATGAATCTGACTGAGTATGTACGCCAGGTATCTCTGGAAGATTTTGGTAGGGAATTCCGCCATCAAGCAGTGTGGAATCCGCGTCTGCAAACCACAGGAGGCCGTTTCTTTCCTAAGGATCGGCATCTTGATTTCAACCCCAAGATTTACCAGACTTTCGGATTAGAGACCTTTCGGAAAATCGTCCGCCATGAGCTCTGCCATTACCATCTTTACGATCAAGGAAAAGGCTATCGCCACAAAGATCCAGCCTTTAAACAGCTCCTTCAGCAAGTGGATGGACTTCGATTCACACCACCTCTACCAGAAAAGAGTGGACGAGTCAAGCGGATCTATTTCTATCAATGTCCTCACTGTGGTCAAGAGTATAGGCGAAAGCGAAAAATCGATCTGAAGAAATATGCTTGCGGTCGCTGTCACGGTCGTCTTCAATTCCTTGAAATGAGACAGGAATGAGAATCGGTCTTTAGGCGGATCTCTTTCTAGTTAGACTCTGCTAAAATAGGTCTAACTAGAAAGAGGAAAATCAAATGACATCATCATTTTACAAATCAAAACGCCACCGCCTGGTTTCAGGTGTGCTAGCTGGCCTAGCTGATAAATTTGGTCTGAGTGTAACTCTCCTACGCTTCTTGTTTATTCTTTTTACGGTTTCTCATGCCTTTATCGGTGTGATTATCTATTTACTGTTAGATACGACCTTGCCTTATAAGGACGAGGAGGAGCAGGAAATGTTTGACTATGGCCCTCGACCTCGTCGGAGAAAAGAGGCCGAACCCATTCATGATCAGAATGATAGTCCGTTTTTCTAAAAGGAGATCCGGGTGAAGCAGAAGTTCTATTACCTTGCTTTTATTCTATATCTCTTCTTCAGTTTTATAGGACAGTTTTTCATTTTAAATCGTGTTTTTGGAGAAGAAGTTGGAACAGTTTTTATCGGAATGCTCCTTTTTCCACTGGGCATTTGGAATAGTCTCTTCTACCTCTTGTTTCTGACAACAGAAAGGGCAAGAGAGCCACAAATTTATCGGTTTTCGATTTTATTTCTGCCGATGTTGTACCTGGTTTTGTCCTTGTTGGGGGGAGGACCTACCGCCTTTATGCTCGGCTTGATCGCATTTCCTTCAAATGCGGTGGTCTATGCTGTCTCGACTGGAATCAAATCCATGATTAAAGATTTCTTGCAAGGCCAAGGCTAGAGCATTCTTCATATGTTCCCATCATTTCCTAGAGGTTGGAGACCTTTGTCTTGGCCTCTTTTTGCTTATTAAAAAAGAGTTTAAAATGGATCTTTCAAATGACACTTCAGTCTCTCGTCTGAAGAGAAAATCTGCTATAATAGAGAGAGAATTTGAAAAGGGAGAATGATATGGCAGTTACTGTTCGCGATCTACAGGAAAAGCTTCGTCTATCGGTTGTTTATGGGGATGATAAACTCTTAAGCAAGGAAATTACGACTGCGGATATTTCACGTCCAGGTCTTGAAATGACGGGCTATTTCGACTATTACACACCTGAGCGGATTCAGCTTGTAGGAATGAAAGAATGGTCCTACCTGGTGAAGATGAGCTCTCACAACCGTCATCAGGTCCTGCGCAAGATGTTCCAGCCAGAGACACCTGTCATCATTGTCGCGCGGAATTTAGAAATTCCAGAAGAAATGTTGCGTGCTGCGGAAGAGAAGCAACTAGCCATTTTAAAGAGCAATGTTGCAACGAGTCGTTTATCTGGAGAGCTTTCTAGCTATTTGGATAGTCGGCTAGCAGAACGTACGAGTGTACACGGTGTCTTGATGGATATTTATGGGATGGGTGTCTTGATTCAAGGAGATAGCGGAATCGGAAAAAGTGAGACAGGTTTGGAACTTGTCAAGCGGGGTCACCGCCTCGTAGCAGATGACCGAGTCGATATCTATGCGAGAGACGAGATGACCCTTTGGGGAGAGCCAGCTGAAATCCTACGCCACTTACTAGAGATCCGTGGTGTCGGGATTATCGATGTCATGAGTCTCTACGGTGCAAGTGCTGTCAAGGATTCTTCACAAGTCCAAATCGCCGTTTACTTGGAAAATTATGCTAAGGATCAAGTTTATGATCGTCTTGGTAATAATGCAGAAGAGTTGGAAATCGGTGGTGTGACCATTCCTCGGATCCGCATCCCTGTGAAGACTGGTCGGAACATTTCGGTCGTGATCGAAGCCGCAGCGATGAATGTTCGGGCCAAAGAAATGGGCTATGATGCTACCAAAACTTTTGAAGAACGTTTGTCCCAGTTGATTAGTCAAAATGAGGTGAAGGAATGAATCCAGTAGCCCTTCAATTAGGTCCGATCAGTATTCGTTGGTATGCGATTTGTATTGTCTCTGGCTTAATTCTAGCCGTTTATCTTTCCATGAAAGAAGCGCCCCGTAAGAAAATTGATCCAGATGATATCATTGATTTCATTTTGATCGCTTTTCCGCTTGCGATTGTGGGTGCCCGACTCTATTACGTTATTTTTGAATGGGGCTATTATAGCCAGCATCTTGGTGAGATTTTCGCCATCTGGAACGGAGGAATCGCGATTTATGGTGGCCTCTTGACAGGTGCCCTTGTCCTCTATCTATTCTCTCGTAGACGCTTGATTGAGCCAATTGATTTCTTAGATATTGCGGCCCCAAGCGTCATGATTGCACAGAGTATTGGACGCTGGGGAAACTTCTTTAACCAGGAAGCTTATGGAGCTGCTGTCAAAAGTCTCAACTACCTACCCTCTTTTATTCGAGATCAAATGTATATAGACGGCAGTTATCGTCAACCAACCTTCTTATATGAATCCAGTTGGAATCTGCTAGGATTTCTCTTGATCTTGATTCTTCGTAGGAAGCCACAATTTTTGCGACAAGGTGAGATCACAGCCTTTTACCTTATCTGGTATGGTTTTGGTCGGATGATCATCGAAGGAATGCGGACAGATAGCCTGATGTTTGCGGGCTTACGTGTTTCCCAGTGGTTGTCGATGATCCTGATTCTAGTTGGACTCGCCATCATCATCTATCAACGTCGCAAAAAAGCCCCTTATTATGTAGAAGCAAAGGAGTAATATATGTTTATTGAAATTGCCTACGGTCTCTTAGGCCTTGCCTTAGTAGCACTTGTCATTTATATGATTTTTTTCCTCTCAAAGATTGGAAAAGTTGTAGATGAGACGCAAAAAACCATCCAAGTTTTGACATCAGATGTCAATGTCACCTTGCATCAGACCAATGATCTATTGGCAAAAGTCAATGTTTTAACGGATGATTTGAATCAAAAAGTTGCAACGATTGACCCACTCTTTACAGCCGTGGCGGATCTTTCAGAGTCTGTTTCAGATTTGAATGATCAAGCCCGTCAATTGAGTGTCAAAGCTGTATCAGCTGGTGGAAAAACAGTGAAAGCCTCTATCGGATTAAAAGCGATTAAGATGGCTTCAAAATTATTTAAATAGAATCGAGGAAGAATATGGGACGTTTATCTAGTTTATTAATTGGTGTGATTTCAGGTGCTTCAGCAGCCTACTATTTATCAACAGAGCAAGGAAAGAAAGTCACTAAAAAAGTGGTGCGCTTCGTAAAAGATTATCAAGAAGATCCTCAAGAAGTACATGAATCGGTGAAACAAACTGCTAAGGATGTTTCCAAACAAGCAGCAGAAGTGATCCAACAAACCAAAGAAAAAGTTGGTTCTGGAGAAATTACGACAGGAACTGTTTTGGAATCTGTCAAAGAAAAG
The DNA here is from genome assembly GCF_020554365.1 of Streptococcus sp. 210928-DFI.4.42. Taxonomy (NCBI): domain Bacteria; kingdom Bacillati; phylum Bacillota; class Bacilli; order Lactobacillales; family Streptococcaceae; genus Streptococcus; species Streptococcus sp. 210928-DFI.4.42. The sequence continues at coordinate 90,035 of NZ_JAJCHF010000001.1, read as the reverse complement.
ACGCAAGATGTAGTTGAAAAATCTCAAGAAGTCTATCACTCATTTAAGGATAAACTTCAAAAAGAAAATCTAAGTGGCAATGACTTGGTTCAATCCATTCGCAAACAAACAGAATCAGAAGACATCGTGTTAGAGTTGGATGAAAAAGATTCTAAAGAAGCAGCCGAAGAAGAAACAAAAGAAGTATAAAAAAGAGAGTGGGACAGAAATCGGTAATTCGTTAGAATTCGATTTCGTCGTCCCACCTCCGCACAGTTGAGTAGGGCTGTAAAAGCTGATGAAATCAGCGTAGTAGAGCCCACTCAACCACTGCGTCTTGCTCAACAATCAAAAAACAAATGAGAGGCTAGGACTTTTGTCCCAGTCTCTTTTTATGGAAGGTAAGATAGCAATTGGCAGTTAAGTTTTGTCTTCCAATTGTTATTCCAATTAAAAAAATTCGAGGAAAATAAAAGAATCAGGCGAACCTGATTTTTATTTTTTTCGTTTATTGTAGTAAATTCGGAACCCTTGAATACTAGCAAAGCTAGAACCAATCGCTAAAGCAAACGCAAAGAAGGTATTCATTTTTGTTGCTAAAAAGATAAAACTAAATACAACCGTCAACACACAGAAAACAGCGATATTTAAAAAATATAGCAATTCACTTAATTGAGGTGCGGGTTCAACTTCAGGAGCATAGTCCTGAATAGGGGTTTCTTGGGTTTGTTTAGTTAATTCGATATAATCGAATTCTTCTTCATAGTGTCTTAAATTTCTTACGGGCATTTTCTCTCTCCTAACAGTACTCTATTATTCTATCATGAATTCAGGTATATAAATGTTACAAAAATGTTACAAATTTTACAAAATAAATAAATTTTTCTAGAATATCGGAATTTTTGTTATAATGGTTCTATGAAAAATATTATTATTACAGCAACAGCAGAGAGTGTTGAGCAAGCGCAAGCCCTGATTGATGCAGGGGTTGACCGAATCTATGTCGGTGAAAAAGATTACGGATTACGATTGCCTCAAACTTTAAGCTATGACGAAATAAATCGAATTGCCCAACTGGTCCATGCTGCTGGCAAAGAATTGACAGTAGCTGTAAATGCACTGATGCACCAATCGATGATGGATTCAATCAAGCCTTTCCTAGATTTTCTAAAGGAAATTCAGGCTGATTATATTACTGTCGGAGATGCGGGCGTTTTTTATGTCTTGAAACGAGATGGCTATCCATTCAAAACGATTTACGATGCCTCAACCATGGTCACTTCTAGCCGCCAGATCAATTTCTGGGGAAAACAAGCAGGGGCTTCTGAAGCTGTTTTGGCTCGTGAGATTCCGTCTGCCGAATTATTCGTAATGGCTGAGAATCTTCAGATTCCAGCAGAAGTCTTGGTCTATGGCGCTAGCATTATTCACCATTCGAAACGACCTCTTCTTCAGAATTATTACAACTTTATCAAGACAGAAGAATCTGTGACCAAAGATCGCGATCTGTTCTTAGCAGAACCAGGAGATCCCAATTCTCATTATTCAGTCTACGAGGACAAACATGGAACCCATATCTTCTCAAATAATGACTTGAATATGATGACCAAATTGTCTGAGTTGGTAGAACATGGCTTTGATCATTGGAAACTCGATGGTGTCTACTGTCCGGGTGAAAACTTTGTCAAGATTACAGAGTACTTTGTCAAGGCCCGTGATTTGATTCAAAATGGAACATTTACACAGGATCAAGCCTATCTGTTTGATGAAGAAATCCGCAAATTGCATCCAGCCAATCGTGGTTTGGATACTGGTTTCTATGATTATGAACCAGATCGTGTAAAATAATAAAAAAACTAGGGCTTCTTCGTTTGTGAGTTTTCCTTTTTCAGGGAACGAAGAGGCTATTCATCATATCGACAATCTTGTAAATTGGAGAAAACATGACAAATACAAAAAAACGTCCAGAGGTCTTGGTACCTGCTGGAACATTAGAAAAATTAAAAGTTGCCGTTAATTATGGGGCAGACGCTGTGTTCGTTGGTGGACAAGCCTATGGTTTGCGTAGCCGTGCTGGAAACTTCACCATGGATGAGCTTCGTGAAGGAATCGAGTATGCGCATGCACGTGGCGTAGATGTACACGTGGCTTCGAACATGGTAACCCATGAGGGAAATGAACAAGGGGCTGGTGAGTGGTTCCGCGAATTGCGGGATATGGGCCTTGATGCCGTGATCGTCTCAGACCCGGCCTTGATTGAAATCTGTGCAACCTATGCACCTGGACTCAATATTCACTTGTCTACGCAAGCTTCTGCAACCAATGTGGAGACCTTCCATTTCTGGAAAGAATATGGCTTGACCCGTGTTGTCTTGGCCCGTGAGGTATCCATGGAAGAGTTGGCAGAGATCCGTAAGCGTACCGATCTTGAGATCGAAGCCTTCGTTCATGGAGCCATGTGTATTTCTTATTCCGGACGTTGTACCCTTTCTAACCACATGTCTGACCGGGATGCCAACCGTGGTGGTTGTTCTCAATCTTGTCGTTGGAAATACGATCTCTACGATATGCCATTTGGCCAAGAACGCAAGAGTATCAAAGGGCAAGTCCCAGAAGAATACTCTATGTCAGCCGTGGACATGTGTATGATCGAAAATATTCCAGACATGATTGATAATGGGGTTGATAGCTTGAAGATTGAAGGACGGATGAAATCTGTCCATTATGTATCAACTGTTGCCAACTGTTACAAGGCAGCTTGTGATGCCTATATGGAAAGTCCAGAAGCCTTTTATGCCATCAAGGATGATTTGATCAATGAATTGTGGAAGGTTGCTCAACGTGAATTGGCGACTGGATTCTACTACCAAACACCGACTGAAAATGAACAATTGTTTGGGGCACGTCGTAAGATTCCTCAATACAAATTTGTAGGAGAAGTGGTGGACTTTGATCCATCTACCATGACTGCGACGATTCGCCAACGGAATGTCATCAATGAAGGCGACCAAGTGGAATTCTACGGACCAGGCTTCCGTCATTTTGAATGCCAGATCCAAGACTTGCATGATAAGGATGGAGTGAAGATTGATCGCGCACCAAATCCGATGGAGCTTCTCACGATCACTGTCCCACAAGAAGTCAAGCCAGGAGATATGATTCGTTCTTGCCAGGAAGGTTTAATCAATCTCTACTCAAAAGATGGGGCAAGTAAAACTGTTCGAGTATAACAAAAAAAGAGAGGGTTAAACCTCTCCTTTTTGTTGGGCGATGCGAATATTATTGGGGACCAAACTGATTTTCTGGATCTCAGAAATCCGAATAATCGTGGACATACTCTTTTTAAAATTTTTCACGATTAGTTGTCGGCGTTCTTGGTCATACTTGACAATATCGCCTGTAAAACTCTTATTTGAAAAAATAACATGTACCCCTTGTTTTTTTCGCAATGCTTGTTGAATGATTTCAATAATTCCCTCATCTTCTAATGGGGCAGGGGTACTGACTTTTCCATTGAAAAATTCATTTGCTCGGTCTTTAACGATCTCGAGAAATTTTTTCATAGCTAAATTCTCCATAACTTGATACAATATATTATAGATAATTTCAACGATTTTGTAAATGATTTACGAATATTAGAGATGAGAAGGCAAGAAAGGAGTCGTGAAATGGCAGAATTTTCATTCCAAATCGAAGAACATTTATTGGTCTTGTCAGAAAATGACAAGGGTTGGACCAAAGAATTAAACCGTGTGAGTTTTAATGGTGCTCCTGCTAAGTATGATATCCGGACCTGGAGTCCCGACCATACAAAGATGGGAAAAGGCATTACACTCACGAACGAAGAGTTTCAAGTCATGCTCGATGCATTTAAAAATTAAGAAAAGAGGTCCTTCAAGGACTTCTTTTTTGTTATAGCCTAAGGCTATATAGATGTCAAAGATATTAGATTATCCTAAACCCTTGTTTATCAAGTTTTAGACTGCTATAATGGTTGCATTGATGAATTAATGTAAAACTTATAGGAAAGAGGGAATCATATTGACATATACACATGCACCTTATCGTGTAGACCATGTTGGTTCATTTCTTCGTCCAGCCGCTTTGGTTCAGGCTCGTGAAGATTTCGCAGCTAGAAAAATCAGTCAGGCTGACTTAACAAAAGTAGAAGATCAGGCTATTCGTGACTTAGTTGAAAAGGAAATTGCTGCTGGTCTGAAGTCAGTAACAGATGGAGAATTCCGCCGTGCTTATTGGCATTTGGATTTCTTCTGGGGCTTTGGTGGCATTGATCATGTCCAAGCTGCTCAAGGTTATCAATTCCATGATGAAACAACCAAGGCGGACTCAGCACTTGTCGTTGGAAAAATCACAGGAGCCAATCATCCATTTGTAGAGCATTACAAGTTCTTGAGGGATCTTGTGGCAGATGTAGATGGTGTAGAGGCTAAATATACCATCCCAGCACCTGCGCAATTCTATTTTGAATTGATCCGTGATGCAGAACATGTAGAACAATTGAATACCATCTATCCTGATTTTGCGGCTGTTCGTGAAGACATCAAGCAAGCCTATCTTCAAGTGATTCAAGATTTGTATGATGCAGGACTTCGGACCCTTCAAGTAGATGACTGTACGTGGGGTGTCTTGGTAGATGATAATTTCTTGACGGCTTGGGGAGCAGCTCAAGGCAAGTCAAAAGATGAGGTTCGCCGAGAACTCGCTGATCTCTTCTTGACCTTTAACAACGATGTCTACCAAAATGTTCCAGCTGGTTTGACCGTCAATACGCACGTTTGTCGTGGGAACTTCCATTCTACTTGGGCTTCATCAGGTGGCTATGCGCCGATTGCAAAAGAACTCCTTGGAGAAGAAGCCGTCAATGCTTACTTCCTAGAGTTTAATACTGATCGGGCTGGTGGTTTTGAACCACTTGCGGAAGTAACCCCTGGAAAAGGAGTGGTATTAGGCCTCTTGACATCTAAGAGTGGTCAACTGGAGAACAAGTACGAAGTGATTGCTCGTATTAAAGAAGCGAGTCAGTATGTACCGTTGGAAAATCTATACCTATCTACTCAGTGTGGCTTTGCTTCGACAGAAGAAGGAAACATTTTGACAGAAGAAGACCAATGGAAAAAAATCGGTTTGATTAAGGAAATTGTCGCTGAAGTTTGGGGCGAATAAGGAGGAAGAAACATGTCAGATTTACTAAGTATTTATAAAGAATTGCAAGCTAAAAAATGGGTGGACTTGAGCCACCAAATCAATGCGGAAAGTCCACACTTCCCAGCCCTTCCTGCCTTGCAGCAAGAAGATCTTTTCACATTAAAAGATGGTTTCCATGTTCAAAAATTTACAGTGGTTGGTCAATACGGAACGCATATTGATGCGCCGATTCACTTTGTAGAAGGGGGTCGTTGGTTGGATGAGATTGACCTCAAAGATCTCCTCTTGCCACTCTATGTTATCGACAAGTCTAAAGAAGTTGCAGCCAATCCAAACTTTATCTTGAGCAAACAAGATATCTTAGACTTTGAGGCAGAGCATGGACAAATTGCTGAGGGTGCTTTTGTTGCCTTCCGAAGTGATTGGTCAAAACGTTGGCCAGATCAAGATGCTATGCGCAATCTTGATGAAAATGGGGTTCAACAAAGTCCAGGATGGAGCCGTGAAGCCTTGGAATTCTTGATTCATGAACGCCATGTTAAGGCTGTGGGTCATGAAACCTTCGATACAGATGCAGGTATTCCAGCAGCAGAGCATGGCTTGGTCAATGAATACTACCTCTTGGAACAAAATATCTACCAAGTTGAAGTCTTGAACCAATTGGACCAAGTTCCAGCTGTAGGTGCTTTGATTTCGATTGCTTTCCCTCACTGGGACAAGGCAACTGGTTCACCTGTCCGTGCCATTGCCATCTTACCATAAACAAAGAAAAAGAGGCTGGGACAAAAGTCCTAGCCTCTCAATTGTTTTTTGATTGTAGGGCAAGACGCAGTGGTTGAGTGGGCTCTACTACGCTGATTTTATCAGCTTTTACAGCCCTACTCAACTGTGCGGAGGTGGGACGACGAAATCGAATTCTAACGAATTACCGATTTCTGTCCCACGCTCTTATTTTTTATCTCATTGTCACAAATTCTTCGGATCCGGTTGGGTGAATGGCGACAGTTGCATCGAAATCGGCTTTTGTCGCTCCCATCTTGATAGCAACTGCAAATCCTTGGATCATTTCATCGACTCCGTAGCCAAGACCATGAAGGCCAACGACCCTTTCTTCGGGACCAGCAGTGATGAGTTTGAATTTTGCTTGCTGGCGGTGTTGGGTAACAGCAGTGTACATGGAAGCAAATTGAGAAGTATAGACTTTGATATGCTCTTTTCCATAAGTTTGCTGGGCTTCTTCCTCCGTTAGGCCAACGGTTCCGATAGCGGGGTGAGAAAAGACAACAGTCGGGATATTTGTATAATCCATTTTGGCATTGACTTTTCCATTGAATAGTCGTTCAGAAAGAGTGCGTCCAGCTTTAATAGCGACAGGGGTTAATTCTTTTTCTCCTGTGACATCCCCAAGAGCATAGATTCCTGGAATAACTGTATTCTGGTATTCATCCACTGCAATGAATCCTTTTTCATTTAAGGTGACGCCTGCAGCTTCTAGATTGAGATCCTGGACATTTGGTTTTCGTCCTGTTGCCCAGATAACATGATCTGCCACGTGGCTGGTCATATCTTCAAAATAAATCTTCACACGACCATCTTCTAATTTTTCAAGCTTCATGGGAACCTTGTGTTTGTGAAGCGGAAGGTTTTGTTTTTCCATTTCTTCCATTAAGCCATCGACAATGTAGGAATCAAACTTTCTTAATGGACGATTACCGCGAACGAAGAGATCGGTCTGAACACCAAGGGCATGGAGCACACCGGCTAGTTCCACTGCGATGTAGCCAGCTCCAATAATGGCAACAGATGTAGGAAGTTCTTTCCAAGCAAAGACATCATCAGAAGTTTCGCCAAATTCAGCTCCAGGAACAGAAGGAATAAAGGGATGGGCACCGGTCGCAATTACGATATGCTTGGCCTTAATGGTTTCTCCATTTACCTCAACCGTATGAGCATCCACAAAACGGGCACGTCCTTCAATTCGTTCAACCCCATTGCGTTTGAAACTGCCATCATAGGAATTACGGGAACGGTCAATATAGGCTTCGCGATTTTTTCTTAAGGTTGCAAAATCAAATTTTGTCTGTTCAGAAGTAAATCCATAGTCTGGTCCATAATCGCGAATTGCTTCTGCAATTTGTGCACCATACCACATAATCTTTTTAGGCACACATCCTCTGTTGACACAGGTGCCACCCAATTGTTTTTCTTCAATGACAGCAGCGCGCGCTCCGTACTCTCCAGCCCGGTTCATCGTAGCGATTCCTCCACTACCTCCACCGATTGAAATAATATCAAATTCTTTCATGTTTTCCTCCTAAATGGGACTTCAGTTTGATTGTAATATCAACTGTTACAAAAGTCAAGGGTTTAGCATGTTACCAAGCATTTAAATTTCATGTTGCCGTGTCAATTTTAGATAGAAAAGTAAGGAAATATGGTATACTATGGTATAGAATAAAACGCTTTCTTTGATGGAGAAAAACGATGAAGAAATTGAAAAAATGGCAACTATTTACAGCTGCAGGTGCAGCAATTGTGGTGATTGGAACAGGAAGTGTGATGATGTTTTCGCACCCAAGTACACTTGATCAAGCAGTCACGAAAGAAACTCCAATGGTGCAAACGGTCAAGGATGGCTCGATCGCTTCTTCTGTCTTGTTAACTGGGAAAGTCACTGCCAACCAGGAACAGTATGTCTATTTTGATGGAACCAAAGGGGATTTGCAGTCAATTTTGGTCAATGTAGGAGATCAAGTAACAGCCGGTCAGCCGATTGTTCAGTATAGCAGTACAGAGGCCCAAACCGCTTATGATGCAGCCGTTCGTGCTGTCAATAAGGCAGATCGTCAGTTAAATGATTTACTGACAAATGGTGTGACCATTGATACGACAGGAGATGAAGAAGCAGATGCCAAATCAGCTTCGCAGACCCAACGAACAGTCGATTCTCAAGCTAGCGATTTACGAGATGCTAAGTCAGATGCGGTCGATAATATGAACAAGGCTAAGGCTCTTCTGGATGCGACAACAGTTAGGAGTAATACAGATGGTACCGTGGTCGAAGTCAATAAAGATGTTTCAAAATCGACTACAGGGACCAACCAAACTTTGGTTCACATTGTGAGCAACGGAAATTTACAAGTCAAAGGGGAATTGTCTGAATACAATTTGGCCAATATCTCTGAAGGTCAGGAAGTGGTCCTCACTTCCAAGGTATATCCGGATAAAACCTGGACAGGAAAGATTTCTTATGTAGCCAACTATCCGACCGACGCGGGTCAAGCAGGTGCCAATGCAGCAGGTGGAACACAAGGAAGCGGAGGAGCCAAGTACCCATTCACAGTAGAAATTACCAGTGAGATTGGGGAACTCAAACAGGGCTTTTCTGTCAATATTGAAGTCAAAAGTTCTACTCAACATCCCCTTGTTCCCGTGACAAGTGTCATGGCTGATGGGGATACGAGTTATGTATGGACGGTCGAAAATGGCAAGGCTAAGAAAGTAAAAGTAACTCTTGGTAACGCCGATGCTGAAAACCAGGAAATTTTGTCAGGTTTAAAGAAAGATGCTCAAGTTATTGTAAATCCTAATGAGAAACTGGAAGATGGAAAAGAGATCGGAAAATATGACAAAATTGATTGAACTAAAAGGAATCAATAAAACCTATAAAAATGGGGACCAGGAACTTCGTGTCTTAAAAGACATCGATTTAGAAGTCGAAGAGGGAGAATTTGTGGCCATTATGGGTCCATCGGGCTCAGGGAAATCGACCTTGATGAACGTCATTGGCTTGTTGGACCGCCCGACCAGTGGAGAGTATTTCCTAGAAGGTCAGGAGGTTGGAAATCTCAGTGAGAAAAAATTAGCACGTGTTCGTAATGAACAGATCGGTTTTGTCTTTCAACAATTCTTTCTTCTCTCTAAGCTCAATGCCTTTCAAAATGTGGAACTGCCTCTCATTTATGCAGGAGTTCATCCTGCTAAACGGAAGGAATTAGCTGAGCAGTACCTTGAAAAGGTAGAGCTCCATTCTCGCATGCACCATTTGCCTTCAGAACTCTCAGGAGGTCAAAAACAGCGGGTTGCGATTGCCCGTGCCCTTGTCAATCAGCCAGCCATCGTCTTAGCAGATGAGCCGACTGGTGCCCTAGATACCAAGACGGGGGAGCAAATAATGGACTTGTTAACCAAGCTAAACCAAGAAGGAAAAACCATTATCATGGTTACACACGAGCCAGAAATTGCAGCCTTTGCGCATCGTCGCATCGTCATTCGTGATGGAGTGATCTCCTCAGATAGCAAGCTGGAAAGGGGGACCTAATGCAAAATTGGAAATTTGCGATCAGCTCGATTATGAGCCATAAATTACGGTCTTTCTTGACCATGGTGGGGATCATTATTGGGGTTGCTTCTGTGGTTGTCATCATGGCTCTTGGAGATGGAATGAAAGCTGGTGTCACCAAGACTTTTACCAAGGACCAAGAGTATGTACAAATCTCTTATTCTCCGAACAAGAGTGGCTATGTGACAGGAATCAATATTGGCCCTTCTGAAGATACAGGAGAAGGCGGAGGTGAAAGTGGCCCTGCAGCTGAAGACCGAGGGATGGCTGCTCCATCGGATATTGATGGGGAAAATGCTGAAGATGTTGATGGTCAAATCCAAGAAGCACCACCAGTTGTGCAAGAATCTTGGGTCAAGGAATTAACCAAGATTCAAGGCATCGATGGTTACTATGTTAGCAATACCTCCAATGCAACCATTGCTTTTCAAAAGAAAAAAGCAGACGGTGTGAACATCCAAGGGGTAAATGAAACCTATTTTTCTGTCAAAAAGGTTGAGCTCTTATCTGGACGAAAATTAACTCCTTCAGACTATAGTAATTTCTCACGGGTAGTGCTCCTTGATGAAGGATTGGCTCAACAATTATTTGGAACGGAGAATCCACTGAATCAGGTGGTCTCTGTTGGGGACAATAATTATCGCGTCGTTGGAATTTTCAAGGATCCAAATGCAGGGACAGCCCTCTATGGAGCTTCTTCAGGTGGCAGTGCCTTGATGGCCAATACCCAACTCGCCTCTGAATTCGGAACGGATGAAATTCAAAATATTGTCGTTCACGTTCCAAATGTGAAAGAAATCAAATCTGTTGGGATCGAAGCTGCTCAAAAGCTAACAGAGCTTTCAGGTGTTCGCCAGGGAGAATTTCAAATCTTTAATTTGGATAGCATCCTAGAGGAAACCAATAAAGTAGTAGGAATTATGACGTCAGTGATCGGTGCCATTGCAGGGATTTCCCTTTTGGTTGGCGGGATTGGAGTAATGAATATCATGTTGGTTTCTGTGACAGAGCGGACGAGAGAGATCGGTCTTCGCAAAGCATTGGGAGCAACCCGAGGTAAGATTCTGGTTCAATTTTTGATTGAGTCGATGGTCTTAACCATCATTGGTGGACTAATTGGACTTGGCCTTGCTTATGGTGTGAATAGCTTGATTACTACACTCGCAGCAGCCTCCCTAGAAGGACCACCGATTATCTCCTTAAATGTCGCCATCGGCAGTATTATTTTCTCTGCTTTTGTAGGCATCATCTTTGGAATTTTACCAGCGAATAAGGCTTCTAAGTTAAACCCGATCGAAGCCCTTCGTTATGAATAAAAAAATAGGAGCGTGTCAGGATGAATGGTTCAAGATTCTCCACGCTCCTTTTTGCTGCCGTTGTGGAATAGCTTGTCGAAATTTTTCAATCATCTCGCCCTGTACAGGTTAAACAGTTTAAGCAGTCAACGACAGTTTTCAGATATTATTTGAGTATAGCTTCGAGAGGTTACATTTTACCTAGCCTTATTTTTGTTTAATTGGTAAATATTAGTGAATTTCTGGCCTAAATATGATAGAATAGGGGAGAATAACTTAGGAGGTTCCAAATGACTACTGAACATATGGAAGAATTGAATGACCAGCAGATTGTCCGTCGTGAGAAAATGGCGGCCCTTCGTGAACAAGGAATCGATCCATTTGGGAAGCGATTCGAACGCACTGCAAATTCAGGTCAATTAAAAGAAAAATATTCAGAATTAGATAAAGAACAACTCCACGACTTGAACGAAACAGCTATTATTGCTGGTCGTCTCGTTACAAAACGTGGAAAAGGAAAGGTTGGTTTTGCCCATCTTCAAGACCGTGAAGGTCAAATTCAGATCTACGTTCGTAAGGATGCTGTTGGAGAAGAAAACTACGAAATCTTCAAAAAAGCAGACCTTGGTGATTTCCTTGGTGTTGAAGGGGAAATCATGCGCACAGACATGGGTGAGCTTTCCATCAAAGCAACTCATATCACTCACTTGTCAAAAGCCCTTCGTCCCTTGCCTGAAAAATTCCACGGACTTTCAGATGTTGAAACCATCTATCGCAAACGTTATTTGGATTTGATTTCAAACCGTGAAAGCTTCGAACGCTTTGTAACCCGTTCAAAAATCATCTCTGAAATCCGTCGTTATTTAGATGGTCAAGGCTTCCTTGAAGTGGAAACACCAGTGCTTCACAATGAAGCTGGTGGTGCGGCTGCTAAACCATTTATCACTCACCACAATGCACAAAACATTGACATGGTGCTTCGTATCGCGACTGAGCTTCACTTGAAACGTTTGATTGTTGGTGGGATGGAACGCGTTTACGAAATCGGACGGATCTTCCGTAACGAAGGTATGGATGCCACTCACAACCCTGAATTCACTTCGATCGAAGTGTATCAAGCTTACGCTGACTTCCACGATATCATGGACTTAACAGAAGGCATTATCCAACATGCTGCGAAAGCGGTCCATGGTGATGGTCCAATTGACTATCAAGGAACAGAAATCAAAATCAATGAACCATTCAAACGGGTTCACATGGTTGATGCGATTAAAGAAATCACAGGTGTTGACTTCTGGCAAGACATGACCTTTGAAGAAGCTGTAGCACTTGCAAACGAAAAACATGTACCAGTTGAAAAACACTACACAGAAGTGGGACAAATTATCAATGCCTTCTTCGAAGAATTCGTTGAAGAAACCTTGACACAACCAACTTTTGTTTACGGTCACCCAGTAGCAGTATCTCCATTGGCTAAGAAAAATCCAGAAGATCCACGCTTCACTGACCGTTTCGAACTCTTTATCATGACCAAAGAGTATGCCAATGCCTTCACGGAATTGAATGATCCAATCGATCAATTGCAACGGTTTGAAGCGCAAGCGCGTGCCAAAGAATTGGGAGATGACGAAGCTACAGGCATCGACTATGACTATGTTGAAGCCCTTGAATATGGTATGCCACCAACAGGTGGACTTGGAATTGGTATTGACCGTCTCGTTATGTTGTTGACCAATGTAACAACAATTCGCGACGTCCTACTCTTCCCAACTATGAAATAAGCTAAAAGAAAACACTGATCGCAAGATCAGTGTTTTTTAGTCTTCCATATAAGAGGTGTCGTTCCAAGTGTCTAAGTGATAGTGCTCAAAATCATCTGTTGTCAGAATCGTCACGCTGGCATTATCTAGTCCGCCATTTTTGCGGAGTTCTCCTGTGTCATAACCAAGCAAGGTTCGAATAGAAGCTGTCAAATTAGCCCCATGTCCAACGATGAGAACAGTATCGAGCTCTTTTCCTTTCAGGCTTTTTACAAAATCACAGGTACGTTTGGTCGTTTCATAGACAGATTCTGCATCAAAGATTTCATTTTGAAAGCGGGCTAGGTTATGGCGAAAGGCATCCATTTGTTGGGGATAGATAGCTGAAATGGTAGAAATTTTAGCACCTTCCAGTTTTCCTAAATTCCACTCACGAAGAGCAGGCGTTGCTTGCAATTCTAGAGGTGTCTCCAATTGATCGAGGATGATCTTTGCGGTATGGACTGTTCGTGGCAGATCACTTGCAAAGGCTGCATCAAAAGGAACACTAGCTAGGTGCTTTCCTAATTTTTCAAGCTGATGAATAGAGGCCGGTAACAGCGGAGAATCGCCATTTGATCCCTGAAAACGTCCTTCTTCATTCCATTCTGTCCGTCCGTGTCGAATAAAATATAGTTTCACAATCTTGTCTCCTTCTCTGTCATTATTCTAAAATATCTGCAAAAGTCGCTTGTACGAAGTCTGCTAGAAGTTGTGGTTTGATTTGAATACTATGGCCGATTTCCCCGGCAGATACGATCATGGTCTCTAACTGAAGGGCTGATTCATCGAAAAAGATTGGGAAAGGATGCTTTTGACGAATGCCCACGGGATTATTGGCACCATGAATATAACCTGTTGTTTTTTCGAGATCCTTTTGAGGAATCATTGCCACTTTCTTATTTCCTGATAATTTGGCCAATTTTTTTTCTGACAAGTGGGCAGAGATGGGAACAATCCCGATGACAGGACCAGTTTTATCGCCTGTTAGAGCCAGTGTCTTAAAGATTTGATCGGTCGTAATCCCATCTGGAATGATTCCTTCAAGGGCGTTGATTTGTAAGCCTATGTGCTCAATTTTTGCTTTTGTTAAGATCTGCTCGACCAAGGTTTTTTTCACTTTATTTTTTTTTGCCATGGCTTTCTCCTTTTCTCTTTTTCTCTACAAAACCAGATTTCATTAGACCATTATAACATATAATAGTGGCAATATTGCCTTCTCCTGAAAAATAGAAAACAGCAGAAAAAGTGAAGATCACTTGATCTGCTGTTTTAAGGCTATGAGGAAGAGTTATCTTTTTGTACCTTGAAAAGTTTCCGATAAATCGCTTCTTGGTCTTGCGTCGGAGCAATTTGGTTGAGATCCAAGTAGTGTGAGAATCCATTTAATTGCCCTTGAGAGGTATATTGATGCAAGTCGTATTCCGTGTTGGTATCTGGTGCAGCATTATAGTAGCCATCATCAAATCCATAAGTAGGAATCCAAAGAGCCGTAAATTTATCAGTGGAGATACTGTGTTCTTCCATGAAGTAGGTTCCGATATAGAGTCCAATATTTTTTGCACCCAAAGCTTGTAGTTTTGCTCGGAAAGCTTCAACACCTGCGTTCATATCCTTCATGGTTTTTTCCTCAACGTCTAACCAATAGTAGGTCGGTTTGTAAGGAGAAGCAGCCTTGTAAAATTCTTCTGCTTCTTTTTCCATTTCTTTTTTATCCTTAGCCGCGACATAAGCATAGACTGCGACTGGGATATTTCGTTTTTGGAATTCTTGGATATGGGTTTTAAAAGATTTATCCAGACCATTTAAGTAGGTTGCTGCATTTTCCTTTTTAGCTTGAGCCCCACTATGGACACGTACGATTACACCTCCCACATTTTGGGAAAGGACATCGTAATCAATTTCACTAGGCAATTGCCAGCCTGAGATATCAATGATCGGACGGCCAACCAGTTCTGGATTGATGTCTTCTTCTTTTTGAGAAGAAGAGCTTGCAGTGGTTGTTTTTTTAGGTGTATTGGAGTTCGGAATCGTTTGGGTTGTTTCTTGTCGCTCTCTGGCTTGCAGATCGGCAATCGTTCGTGAAAGAACGAGAAAAGAAATGAAACCGATAAAAAAGACCAAGAGAACAACGGGTTTTATCCTTTTTCTCATACAGAAACATTTTACCGTAAAAAAAACGAAAAGGCAAAACTTAATGCTTAAAAGATGCTGATTTCAGCCATTATTTTCAAAAAAAAAGGAATCTTTTCATCGAAAAAGGATAAAAATATATGAAAATAAGAAGAATGATTAGAATATTTCTTGAAAATGGGGAAGAAGCCGAATCTTTTCTGGCCTTTCCTTGGTTTTGCTTCTTAAAAATGATATAATGAAGGTTGAATATTAGGAATATGGTGAATTATGAAAATTGAAAAAAGACATCTTTTAAATTATTCCATCCTCATTCCCTATTTGATTTTATCCATCATTGGCTTGATTGTTGTCTATTCGACAACAAGTGCCTTGGCAATTCAAAGTGGAGTGAGTTCGATTCGGATGGTCCGGACACAGGGGCTCTTTTTTATCCTAAGTCTCCTAACCATCGCCTTGATTTATAAATTTAGCCTAAACTTCCTTCGAAATAAAAAAGTGCTGGCTGTTGTCATTTTTATTGAAGTGATTTTGTTGATTCTGTCTAGGTTTATCACAGATACCGTCAATGGAGCTCACGGTTGGTTGACGATTCCTGGAGGGTTTAGTATCCAGCCGGCAGAATACCTCAAGGTGATCTTAGTCTGGTATCTAGCCTTGATCTTTTCTAAACGACAAGACGAGATACGCGATTATGATTATCAAGCCTTGACCCACAATGAATGGATTCCAAGGAATTTAAACGATTGGCGTTGGCTGACCTTGATTCTGATTGGAATCGTTGTGATTATGCCGGACTTGGGAAATGCGACGATCTTGGCCTTAACGGTCTTGATCATGATTACGGCTAGTGGAGTGGGCTACCGTTGGTTTACCTCTTTACTTGGTTTAGTTGTTGGAGTATCGTCCATTGTCCTTGGTTCAATTTGGATTATCGGTGTGGACCGTGTCGCTAAAATTCCAGTCTTTGGTTATGTAGCCAAACGCTTTAGTGCCTTCTTTAACCCCTTTAATGACTTGTCTGGCGCAGGTCACCAATTAGCCAATTCTTACTATGCCATGAGTAACGGTGGTTGGTTTGGCTTGGGACTTGGAAATTCCATTGAAAAACAAGGTTACTTACCAGAAGCTCACACAGATTTTGTGTTTGCGATTGTGATTGAAGAATTAGGTTTTGTTGGAGCTAGCTTGATTCTTGCTCTCTTGTTCTTCTTAATTCTTCGGATCATTTTAGTCGGTATTCGAGCAAAGAACCCTTTTAATTCGATGATGGCCATTGGGATCGGTGGGATGATCTTGGTACAAACCTTCATTAACATCGGAGGTATTTCTGGTTTGATTCCGTCTACAGGTGTGACCTTCCCCTTCTTATCTCAAGGGGGAAATAGCTTATGGGTCTTATCCGTAGCGATTGCTTTTGTTTTGAATATCGATGCGAGTGAAAAACGGGCCAAGATGGAACAAGAAGGCATGGTTTTTGAAGAAAAAGGTAAAATTAAACCATATTATTAAAAGGGTATTGTTTAATGGCTTTTCAAAAAGGAGAAAAAATGGTTTTAAAAAAATTAGAGAACTATAGGAATAAAGGCATTCTTACAGAAGAGGTCGAAATTCTAACAGATTTATTAGATGATATTACTAAAAATTTGGTTCGTCCGGAAACCTTTGATAAAATTACACAGTTGAAGGATTTATCAAAAACACAGAATTACCGCGACTTGAATCAACTAGTGGGACAACTATCTAATGAAGAGATGACAGTGATTTCACGTTATTTTGCGATTTTACCACTCTTGATTAACATCTCAGAAGATGTCGATTTGGCCTATGAAATCAATCATTTGAATAATGTGGATGGCGAATACCTTGGAAAACTTTCTTCAACCATTAAAGAAGTTGCGAAGAATGAAGATGCGCAAGAAATTCTTGAAAATCTCAATATTGTACCGGTTTTAACAGCCCATCCAACTCAAGTGCAAAGAAAGACTATGCTGGATCTGACTAATCATATCCATGCTCTTCTTCGTCAACACCGGGATGTTAAAGCGGGATTGATTAATGAAAACAAGTGGTATAATAACCTTCGTTGTAATATTGAAATTATGATGCAAACGGATATGATCCGTGATAAAAAATTGAAGGTGACCAATGAGATCACCAACGTCATGGAATATTACAATAGCTCCTTCTTGCAAGCTGTTCCAAACTTGATGTTGGAGTACAAACGCTTGGCAAAAGAGCATGGATTAGAGCTTGAACAACCACGTCCAATTACAATGGGCATGTGGATTGGGGGAGACCGGGATGGAAATCCGTTTGTAACAGCTGAGACCTTGAAACGTTCTGCAACCATTCAAAGTGAAGTCATTTTGAACTATTATATCGAAAAGATTTCTAAATTATACCGTCATTTCTCACTTTCAACGAGTCTTTCTAAAACAAGTGAAGCAGTAGCTGAAATGGCAGCCCTATCAAGTGATACATCTGTTTTTCGTGAAAAAGAGCCATACCGTCGTGCTTTCCACTATATTCAGTCAAAATTGATCCAAACCTTGGTCAACTTAAAAGAATGGACGATGGTTGGGGAAACTAGAGAAGATCGTTATGCTGTCGAGAGGTTATTAGGAGCAAACGCTCATCAACAAGGGCCAGTTTCTGATTATATCGGCAATCGTATCTCTGGAGCTTTAAAGAAAATTTCTGAGAAAGAAGCTCCAGCTTATGCCTCTGCTCAAGAATTTAAAGAAGACCTTAAAAAGATCAAAGATTCCTTGTTAGAAAACAAGTCAGAGTATTTGATTTCGGGTGAATTTACAGAACTTCTAGAAGCCATCGATGTTTTTGGATTCTATCTCGCCTCTATTGATATGCGCCAGGATTCTAGTGTGCATGAAGCCTGTGTAGCAGAATTATTGAAATCAGCAGGGATTAATGACCATTATTCTGATTTATCAGAGGAAGAAAAGTGTCAAGTTCTCTTGAAAGAACTCTTAGAAGACCCACGGATTTTATCAGCCACCCATGCTGAAAAATCTGAACTACTTGAAAAAGAATTGGCAATTTTCCAAACAGCTCGTGAATTGAAGGATCGTTTAGGAGAAGAAGTCATTCGTCAAAACATCATTTCTCATGCAACAAGTGTATCAGATATGTTGGAATTGGCTGTGATGTTGAAAGAAGTGGGCTTAGTTGATACGGAAAAAGCTCGCGTGCAAATCGTACCTTTATTTGAAACAATCGAAGATTTGGATCATTCAGAAGAAACTATGAGAAGCTACTTGTCTCTTCCAATTGCCAAACGTTGGATTGCTTCCAAGAACAACTACCAAGAAATTATGTTAGGTTACTCGGATTCTAACAAGGATGGTGGCTACTTGTCTTCTTGTTGGACCCTCTTTAAAGCCCAACAACAATTGACCGCTATCGGAGATGAGTTTGGAGTGAAGATTACCTTCTTCCATGGTCGTGGTGGTACGGTTGGTCGTGGTGGAGGTCCTACCTATGAAGCCATCACTTCTCAACCGTTGAAATCCATTAATGACCGTATCCGCTTAACCGAGCAAGGGGAAGTGATTGGCAATAAATACGGGAACAAAGATGCCGCCTACTACAACCTTGAGATGCTTGTTTCTGCAACTATTAACCGAATGATTGCCGAACAAAAGAGTCCATTCTCTATGTTTGATCGTTTCGGGGAAGTCATGGATAAAGTCGTGAATCGCAGTTACGATATCTATCGTGATTTGGTCTTTGGAAATGAGCACTTCTATGACTACTTCTTTGAATCAAGTCCGATCAAAGCAATTTCAAGCTTTAATATTGGTTCACGTCCTGCTGCTCGTAAGACCATTACAGAAATCGGTGGTTTGCGTGCTATCCCATGGGTCTTCTCATGGTCACAAAGTCGGGTGATGTTCCCTGGTTGGTACGGAGTAGGTTCTAGCTTTAAGGAATTTATCGATGAGGATCCTGAGAATATCGAAACCCTTCGATACATGTATAAAAACTGGCCTTTCTTCCAATCTCTCTTGTCAAATGTGGACATGGTCTTATCCAAAGCCAACATGGATATTGCCTTTGAGTACGCTCAATTGTGTGAAGAAGAAGAAGTTCGCAATATCTATCAGATTATCTTACATGAATGGCAATTGACCAAGGACATCATCTTGATGATTGAGGAACAAGACGAGTTGCTCGCGGAAAACCCTTATCTGAAAGAAAGTTTGGATTATCGGATGCCGTACTTTAACGTCTTGAACTATATTCAGTTAGAATTGATTCGACGTCAACGGACTGGACAACTATCAGCCGATCAAGACAAGCTAATCCATATCACCATCAATGGAGTGGCTACAGGATTACGAAATTCAGGTTAAAAAAATCGGAACATTGTTCCGATTTTTTCTGCTCTGAAACGAAGTGATAGAAGATGTTTAACGAGTTTAAATTAAAGATTTCAAATGAGGATTTTCAAAGCTTGATCAGGATCTTTCAGCAAGAGGACAAAACAAAAGGAAAGAAGAGGAATAATTAAGAAAATATAGGTAAAAGGCTTGCAATTTTATCTAAAATTCGATAGAATAGTAAGGAAAGTTAGACTGTATTGCCTACTGTCTATCTATAAAATATATTTTATTGGAGGCTTTTACTCAAATGGCAAAAGAAAAATACGATCGTAGTAAACCGCACGTTAACATCGGTACAATCGGACACGTTGACCACGGTAAAACTACCCTAACTGCAGCAATCACAACTGTTTTGGCACGTCGCTTGCCTTCATCAGTTAACCAACCAAAAGACTATGCGTCTATCGATGCTGCTCCAGAAGAACGCGAACGCGGTATCACTATCAACACTGCACACGTTGAGTACGAAACTGCTAAACGTCACTACGCTCACATCGACGCTCCAGGACACGCGGACTATGTTAAAAACATGATCACTGGTGCCGCTCAAATGGACGGAGCTATCCTTGTAGTAGCTTCAACTGATGGACCAATGCCACAAACACGTGAACACATCCTTCTTTCACGTCAGGTTGGTGTTAAACACTTGATCGTCTTCATGAACAAAGTTGACTTGGTTGACGATGAAGAATTGCTTGAATTGGTTGAAATGGAAATCCGTGACCTTCTTTCAGAATACGATTTCCCAGGTGATGATCTTCCAGTTATCCAAGGTTCAGCTCTTAAAGCTCTTGAAGGTGACTCTAAATATGAAGACATCATCATGGAATTGATGGATACTGTTGATGAGTACATCCCAGAACCAGAACGCGATACCGACAAACCATTGCTTCTTCCAGTCGAAGACGTATTCTCAATCACTGGACGTGGTACAGTTGCTTCAGGTCGTATCGACCGTGGTGTTGTTCGTGTCAACGACGAAATCGAAATCGTTGGTATCAAAGACGAAATCCAAAAAGCAGTTGTTACTGGTGTTGAAATGTTCCGTAAACAACTTGACGAAGGTCTTGCAGGGGATAACGTTGGTGTGCTTCTTCGTGGTATCCAACGTGATGAAATCGAACGTGGACAAGTTATCGCTAAACCAGGTTCAATCAACCCACACACTAAATTCAAAGGTGAAGTTTACATCCTTACTAAAGAAGAAGGTGGACGTCATACTCCATTCTTCAACAACTACCGTCCACAGTTCTACTTCCGTACAACTGACGTAACTGGATCTATCGAACTTCCAGCAGGAACTGAAATGGTAATGCCTGGTGATAACGTGACTATCGACGTTGAGTTGATCCACCCAATCGCCGTTGAACAAGGTACTACATTCTCAATCCGTGAAGGTGGACGTACTGTTGGTTCAGGTATGGTTACTGAAATCGAAGCTTAATTCGATCTAGTTCCCAGATTAACAATTATATAGACAGACAGAAAACCCCGTGAAGACGGGGTTTTTATTTTGGGAAAAAGTAAAATGAGCTTGTGCAACCTTTCATTATGACGAAAATTATGGTAAAATAGATAGTATAAAATTAGAAAAAAGAGGTATGTGAAATGTCACGTAAACCATTTATCGCTGGTAACTGGAAAATGAACAAAAATCCAGAAGAAGCAAAAGCATTCGTTGAAGCTGTAGCATCAAAACTTCCTTCAGCTGACCTTGTTGAAGCTGGAATCGCGGCTCCTGCAGTTGACTTGACTACAGTACTTGCTGCTGCTAAAGGTTCGAACCTTAAAGTTGCTGCCCAAAATACTTACTTTGAAAATGCTGGTGCCTTCACTGGTGAAACTAGCCCACAAGTTTTGAAAGAAATCGGTACTGACTACGTTGTTATCGGTCACTCAGAACGTCGTGACTACTTCCACGAAACTGATGAAGACATCAACAAAAAAGCAAAAGCAATCTTTGCGAACGGTATGCTTCCAATCATCTGTTGTGGTGAAAGCCTTGAAACTTACGAAGCTGGTAAAGCAGCAGAATTCGTAGGTGCTCAAGTTTCAGCTGCTCTTGCTGGATTGACTGCAGAACAAGTCGCTTCAACAGTTATCGCATATGAACCAATCTGGGCGATCGGTACTGGTAAATCAGCTTCACAAGACGACGCACAAAAAATGTGTAAAGTTGTTCGTGACGTTGTAGCTGCTGACTTTGGTCAAGAAGTGGCTGATAAAGTTCGTGTTCAATACGGCGGTTCAGTTAAACCTGAAAACGTTGCTGAATACATGGCTTGTCCAGACGTTGACGGAGCTCTTGTAGGTGGTGCGTCACTTGATCCAGAAAGCTTCTTGGCATTGCTTGACTTCGTTAAATAATGACATATAAAAAGGCGAGAGGTTTCTCGTCTTTTTTTATAGTAGAAAGAGGCTGGGCAAAAACTGTCCAGCCTTTGATGTTTGATAGGAATAAGTGCAAGACGTAGTGGTTGATTGCTCAAAGCACTGCTTTGAGGTGGTGGATAGGACTTGCGAAGCAAGGTTCCTAAGTATTTGTTCGCCTTTTAAGCTCCAAAGATGACCTAATGAGGGAAACAAAGTTTCCTTTATCCACAACCTTCAACAGTCTCCCAGACTGTTGAAGCTATGCGGGGGTGGGAAGATTGAAAAGGTTTGGGGAACCTTTTCAACTTTTTTTATTTTACGGAGTTCTTTCCCACTCCCTTTGAGTTAGGAACGTCCTAATAGTTTCTTAATGAGAGAAATCATTTTGTATTTCAGAGGATGGGGATAATAACGGAAGGTTCCCATCTTACGAACGATGTAGCCATTGAAGTTCTGTTTAAAACGAAGAACACCGTCTGACCCGTCAAAGATTCCTTGAATGCCTAGGAAGTTATATAAGGTGATCCCTTTTTGTAATGCTCGCTTCATTGAATGGTATTGAATCAAGAAAGCAGCAGAAAATTTCTGATATTTAGTATAAGATCCTCCAAATAAATAAGTGACTTCTGAGGGGGTATAGATTATGAGAGCACATGCTAAAGGAACTGTTTCAGATTCTTTACCAGCTAAAGTTTCCCGAACAATATTCTTTTGTTTCTCTAGTTTTTGTAATTGTTGTTCATATTGTTTAGAGGATGGATTTAGCAAGGAAATTTTCTGATCCAAGTGGGCAAGGGCAGCTGTTGAATTGATCTCAGCAACTACGAATTCCGCATTTGGACCAAAACTATCATACAAATCATAGTAGTAACTCAGACTTTTATCTTCAAAACCTTGTCTCTTACCAGTTTCCTCGATAATTTGTTTAAACTGAGGGATTTCTTCTCTGGTAATGTTTCGGATGGAAATATCATAGTTTAGGGCAGTCGTAATATTGCGACTACAGTTTTTGTTGAAGGATTTTAGTAGAGATTTTGAGTCAGCTTCCTTGATAGTTTTTAGATAGTGCCAAACAGGTTCTCCTCCAGGATAACCTGTTTGGAAACCATCATGTTGATAACCTAAGTTTTTAAGTGTATCTAAAAAATGGCTCTGTTCTTCACTGATTGGATTGCCGTCACTGTCAAAGGTTTGATAGTGATCATAGGGTTTAATAACTAGTTCAATAGCGCCATTTTTTTTCGCATAGTCTTTTAAGGCTGCATAGAAGGGTTCTAGCAGGGTTTCCTCTTGGTAGAGGGGTCCAGAATTGATTTCCATATGGAGACCACCAGTCATGGAAAGACTGTACAAAATAGCCGCTACTTGGACTTGATCGTTTTGTTTCCAAGCGATAAATTGAACGGTATTTCCTCGCTTTTCAAGCAAATTTGCCATTTCTACAGACTGGATGAAAGAGCGATGTGAGACGGTATTAGCAAATGAGGTAAATTCTTCTTTTGAAATTGTCGTGAGGGTCATGTGACTTATTTACTCCTTAATTTTTTCCGGATCTTGTAGGCCTTGTTTACAAGTGGATAGAGTGGACTGGTTGGAAGGTTGAATTCCCCAACAAATTCTTCTATGACAGGATTAAATTTTGATTTAAAATGATAGAGACCACCATCGAGTGAATTTTCAATGCCCCCCATATTTTGCCAAGAAGCCCCCCGGTCAAAAGCGTGTTGGGCGGTTTCATACCAGGTGAGGATAGCAGGTTGGTAACGGCGGAATTCTTCATCCATCCCTGCATAAACATTTTCAGACGTCCCACCGAATTCAAGGGTTAAGGTCCCAGATAAAGGAACAACCTGTCTACCTGCTTGGAGATGTTGCTCAAGAAATTGCAGTTCTTCCTCTATGCGCTCTTTTTCTTTTTGGTTATTCTCAACCTTGCCAGGCTTTGTTTTTTCTGTGAATTTTTTAGCTTCAGCCTTGTTTTTTTCAAGATCTTTTGTAAGGGAGCTTTTCCGTTTCTCGAGATCTAGAGTAGACAAAGTAATGTAGGATTGTCCTTGGTAGGTTGTGAGCAGTTTTTCGTAGTAGTCTTTTCCACGTAAATGAATACTTTTACGAGCTTCTGTCTTTTTCATGAGAGAAGCAAAGTCTTCTAACAATTCAGTCCCGCCAAATTGTACTTGGATCCCTTTGTTCCGAGCAGTTCGGATGGCTTGTCGAGTAGATTTTGAAAGATCTTTTTCGGTGAAAAACTCTTTGTGGATATTCGCTTGAAAGCGTGGTTGGATATTTTCTGCCATATCATTTGTTCGGCCAGTCCATTCAATCCCTTCTTTTGTTAAGGTATCGATCACCGCTTGCACAGCAGGAGTTTCCGTATTTTCTTGTTCAATCAAGTGTTTGCTCAAGAAAATACTTGGATCAAATTTCACAAACAAGGCCTTGTATTGCTTGGCAATTTTTTTAAGGGACTGGATCACATATGAAACCAGCTCTTTGTTTTGGTAGTCCATAATGGGGCCGCGAGGAATATAGAGCATGGAAAAACCAAGTGGCAGGGGTTGGATCAAGATGCTTGCAACAGCGACTAACTGGTCTTCTTGATAAAAACCAACCCGTTCATTTCCCCAATTATCTTTGATTTTTGCCCACGAGCTACTCTGCAAGAGGTTGGTCTGATTACTCTGAATGACAAATTCATCATGTTCGGTGGTAGAAATTCCTAGTTGGTAATGGTACATTTTTTATAATACCCACTTTCTAATGGCATATGCAACGCCAGATTCATCATTTGATTTGGTAATATGTGTAGCAATTTTTTTGAGGGCTGGATTTCCGTTTTCCATAACGACAGAATGACCGACAACCTCTAACATAGAACGATCATTTTCCTCGTCTCCAATGGCCATGGTTTCTTCATTCTTGATTCCAAGTTGTTTAGCCAGATGGAGAACGGCAGCACCTTTATTAGTAGTTTTTCCTAGAATTTCTAAATAAAAAGGAGCTGATTTGACAATCGTGAAACGATCCTGAAATTCTTTTGGGATTCTTTTTATCGCAACATCCAGAATTTCTGGTTCATCGATATACATGACTTTGACAAATTCTTTCTCTCTAACTTCTTCAGGAGTTCGGTAAAAAACTGGCATATTGACCAGTTGAGATTCATGAATGGTATAGCGCCCAATATCTCGATTACTGGTATAAATGCCGTCTTTTGTAATGGCATGAGAGTGAATCTGAAGCTTGTTTGCAAGAGACTCGATATCGAGATAGTCCTCATAGGTTAAGAGGTCTTTGATAAGTTCATTTCCAGTAGCAGTTTCTTGAACCAAGCCACCGTTAAAAGTAATGACATAGTCTCCAGGATCCATCAGATGGAGTTCCTTTAAGAGTTTTGAAACGCCTGCAATGGGACGTCCAGTTGTAATGACAATTTTGACTCCTGCGGCTTTAGCGTCTTGAATGGCTTCAAATACAGAAGGTGTGATCTCTTTTTTTGAATTGAGAAGTGTACCATCGATATCGATCGCAACTAATTTAATGGACATCCGTCTCTCCTGTAAAATAATCATTGGTGATGTAGGAAGTGAATTCCTCTACTTGCTTACTGAAAAGTCCATTAACCTCCAGCATTTCTTTTGGGAAATAGAAGCGGTTGTCCCCATAGCGAGTTCCTGCTAAAGCAGCGACGAGTGGAGACAACTGAGACAATTCAGCGAGACTCCCATCTTTTCGAATCATCTCGATCTGGGTCCGTGGCTTTTCAAGCTCTGGTCGATAAATATCGTAGGGCAGGTCGAAATTTTTATGAATAGCGGTGTAGTAGGTAGGATTAAACCCAACCTCTTTAATCAATTTTTCAAGGATTGCTAAGTCTTTTCGCTTATCTTCTGTAAATAGAATCGATTTGAAGACTTTCCGATTAATATAGCGCTGAGCAAGATCGGACAGGATGGTATCCGGGCTATCCATCCAGACTTGGAAATAGGTATTCATCACACCGTCATCTAGATTTAGGTAGTCTTGAATGGTCACCTCTTTTTCAAAAAATGGAATCAAGCGAGGCGAAGTCAGTTGAAAATACTCTTTCTGATCTGGATAAATGGTTCTAGCGCGTTTGAGTAGATTTTGAAGGAGGACTTCCATGGCACGAGTAGCCGGGTGGAAGTAGACTTGCATATACATTTGGTAACGGCTGACCACGTAATCCTCGACAGCGTGCATGCCATTTTGTTGGAAGGCAATGCCATTTTCAATCGGACGAATGACGCGCAAAATACGGGTCAAGTCAAATTTTCCATAGGAAGCACCCGTAAAGTAGGCATCCCGCAGTAAATAATCCATCCGGTCCACATCAATTTGACTAGAAATCAATTGCACCACTTGTTTATTGGGGTAGGTATGATCAATGACGCTGGCTACACGATTTGGGAAATCAGGTGCTACCTGT
This sequence comes from Streptococcus sp. 210928-DFI.4.42, assembly GCF_020554365.1. Lineage (NCBI taxonomy): Bacteria > Bacillati > Bacillota > Bacilli > Lactobacillales > Streptococcaceae > Streptococcus > Streptococcus sp. 210928-DFI.4.42. The sequence goes on along the minus strand of NZ_JAJCHF010000001.1, from coordinate 64,092 downwards.
AAGAGGATCTGATTGACCTCCGTCTCTGGACTGGTGATGATCAGCTGGGTCATTTTTTCATGATCGGTCCCAAAGAGTCCTTCGAAGGTATGGGAATAGGCACCATGTCCAATGTCATGAAGAAGAGCGGCTGTCATGGTCAGTAAGTTTTCATCAGAATTCCATTGCTCTGCATACTTTTCCTCAAAAATGGACAGAATGCGTCTTGAAATTTCATAGGCGCCAAGACAGTGAGAAAAACGACTATGCTCCCCACCGTGGAAGGTAAAACCAGATGTCCCCAGTTGTTTGATGCGGCGTAGTCGTTGAAATTCTTTACTATTAATTAATTGATAAATGATGGGATGATCCACATGAACGTAATCATGCACGGGATCGCGAAAGACTTTTTCATTCATGGGTCTATTATAGCAAAAAAAAGCCTATTTTGCGATCTAGAGGCTAATAGGGGCAGTCAAAATGCGTAAAATTTGATAGAATAGTAAGGCAAGAAAAGAAGAGAAGGAGACAAAGATGCAGATTCGCATTCAAAATACCATTCGATTTGGAGAAGAAATGGAAATCGTTGATCAGTACTATCAAGGTGAATGGAAGGAAAAAGCAGGTTTTCAATATCTCTTGTATACCAATGAAGAAGATGAAAAGGTTGCTTTGAAATTTTCCAATGATGAATTGGTCATGACACGATTCTCAAGTCCTAAATCCATCATGCGTTTCTACAAAAATGAAGATGGTGGGGCAATCATCCCAACTCCGATGGGCATTCAGCAGTTTTTGATTACAACAGACCTCTTTCAATTAGAAGCAGGTCATTTGCAAGTCTCTTATCGCTTGTTAACTCTCGATGGAGAACAGGAATTTGCTAATTATCAATTACTGGTGGAATGGGAAGAATAGACCTCATTAAATTATTAGAGATCCCGCTTGCTTTATTCTATAAAAATGGTATAATAAAACCATTCAAGGGAGTAGCTGGCGGTTTTCCGCGATAGTGTCGTCATTACGAATTATTTCCGGCACTATATTAAACAGCGAGACTTGTTTTTTTAAAAAACAGGTCTCTTTTTTTGTAAAAAGAGGCCAAAAAGGAGGAGACTGTTTTGTCAAAAGAACAAAATAAAGATTTGTTTTACACGCAATCTTCTGAGGAAGTCCTAAAGAACTTGGACTCATCTGTCGAAGGTTTGTCAACCGCCCAGGCTCAAGAACGCTTAGCGAATTATGGTCGTAATGAGTTGGAAGAGGGTGAAAAACGTAGCCTACTAGCTAAATTCCTTGATCAATTTAAGGATTTGATGATTATCATCTTGCTTGTGGCAGCGACACTTTCTGTGATTACAGAAGGAATGGACGGTCTAACGGATGCCATGATCATCTTGGCCGTTGTTGTCTTGAATGCTGCCTTTGGGGTTTACCAAGAAGGGCAAGCAGAAGCAGCCATTGAAGCTCTGAAAAATATGTCTAGCCCCATGGCTCGTGTTCGTCGTGATGGCCATGTTATTGAGATTGACTCAAAAGAATTGGTACCCGGAGATATCGTCTTGCTTGAAGCGGGAGATGTCGTGCCTGCAGATATGCGTTTGTTTGAAGCAGCTTCTCTTAAAATTGAAGAAGCAGCTCTTACAGGGGAGTCTGTGCCAGTTGAAAAAGATGTGACAGGACTTGTTGAAGCAGATGCTGGTATTGGGGACCGCGTTAATATGGGTTACCAAAACTCAAATGTAACTTATGGTCGTGGTATTGGTGTCGTAACAAACACTGGTATGTATACAGAAGTTGGTAAGATTGCAGATATGTTGGCCAATGCCGATGAGACTGAAACACCATTGAAGCAAAGCCTGGAACAATTATCTAAAGCCTTGACTTACTTAATTGTTGTGATTGCGGTCATTACTTTCTTAGTTGGTGTCTTCGTTCGTGGAGAGCATCCATTAGAAGGCTTTATGGTTGCGGTAGCCCTTGCGGTTGCGGCCATTCCAGAAGGACTTCCTGCCATTGTAACTATCGTTCTATCTTTGGGAACTACAACCCTTGCCAAACGCAATTCGATTGTTCGTAAATTACCAGCGGTTGAAACTCTTGGTTCAACAGAAATCATCGCATCTGATAAAACAGGTACTTTGACTATGAACCAAATGACTGTTGAGAAGGTCTACACCAACGGTCAATTGCAAAGCTCAGCAGCTGAGATTGCTGCTAGCAACAATACCCTTCGTATCATGAACTTTGCCAATGATACTAAGGTGGACCCATCTGGCAAGTTGATTGGGGACCCAACAGAGACTGCTTTGGTACAGTTTGGTTTGGATCACAATTTTGATGTTCGCGAAATTTTGAAGGATGAGCCACGTGTGGCAGAATTGCCATTTGACTCTGACCGTAAGCTTATGTCTACTATCCATAAGGAAGCAGACGGTTCTTACTTTATCGCTGTCAAGGGGGCTCCTGACCAATTGCTCAAACGTGTGACACGTATTGAAGTCAATGGGGAAGTTCGTCCTATCACAGATGAAGATAAGAAAGCTATCCTTGCTACCAACAAAGACTTGGCTAAACAAGCCCTTCGTGTCTTGATGATGGCTTATAAGACAAGCAACGAAATCCCTACCTTGGAATCTGAAATTGTTGAGTCTGACCTGATCTTCTCTGGTTTGGTCGGCATGATTGACCCTGAGCGTCCAGAAGCAGCAGAAGCTGTTCGTGTCGCTAAGGAAGCAGGTATCCGTCCAATCATGATCACGGGTGACCACCAAGATACAGCTGAAGCCATTGCCAAACGTCTCGGTATCATCGATCCAAATGACACAGAAGATCACGTCTTTACAGGAGCTGAGTTGAATGAACTCTCTGATGAAGAATTCCAAAAGGTCTTCAAACAATACTCTGTTTATGCTCGTGTATCACCTGAACACAAGGTTCGGATCGTAAAAGCATGGCAAAAAGAAGGTAAAGTTGTTGCCATGACAGGTGACGGAGTCAACGATGCGCCATCACTTAAGACAGCTGATATCGGTATCGGTATGGGGATCACTGGTACAGAAGTTTCTAAGGGAGCTTCAGACATGGTCCTTGCAGATGATAACTTTGCAACCATTATCGTAGCGGTAGAAGAAGGACGTAAGGTCTTCTCAAATATCCAAAAATCTATCCAATACCTCTTGTCTGCCAATATGGCTGAAGTCTTCACCATCTTCTTTGCAACCCTCTTTGGATGGGATGTTCTTCAACCAGTACATCTTCTCTGGATTAACCTGGTTACCGATACTCTTCCAGCCATCGCTCTTGGTGTGGAACCAGCTGAGCCAGGTGTCATGACCCACAAACCTCGTGGACGTAAATCCAACTTCTTTGATGGCGGAGTCTTCGGAGCTATTCTTTATCAAGGTGTCTTCCAAACCATGCTGGTTCTTGGTGTTTATGGCTGGGCCTTACTCTATCCAGAACATGCGACTCGTGCCGAAATCCATGCAGATGCTTTGACTATGGCTTTTGCAACTCTTGGTTTGATCCAATTGCTCCATGCCTTTAACGTTAAATCGGTTTACCAATCGATCTTTAAAGTGGGACTCTTCAAGAACAAGACCTTTAACTGGTCGATTCCAGTTGCCTTTGTTCTCTTGATGGCGACCATCATTGTCCCTGGATTTAACAAACTCTTCCATGTCTCTCATTTGAGTTTGACACAATGGTTAGCAGTTATGATTGGTTCGCTCTTGATTGTTGTTCTCGTTGAGATTGTCAAAGCCGTTCAACGTGCACTTGGAAAAGATAAAAATGCCATTTAAGCATAAAAAAAGTCATCTTCGGATGGCTTTTTTTGCGGGCAAAATAGACTGGGCATATTTCTTGAGGTACGTGTGGATTTTTTATAAACTAGTCAACAGTTTGAAGAAAGGAAACTTAGTTATGAAAAAGTTTTTTGCTGAAGTAATCGGCACATTTATGCTTGTCTTTATCGGGACTGGCGCAGTTGTTTTTGGAAATGGAACAGAAGGTCTGGGACATTTAGGAATTGCCTTGGCATTCGGTTTATCCATTGTTGCAGCAGCTTACTCAATTGGGACTGTTTCTGGTGCCCACTTGAACCCAGCTGTTTCGATTGCCATGTTTGTGAACAAACGCTTGTCTTCAAAGGACTTGGTTAATTATATTGCAGCTCAAGTAGTGGGGGCGGTTCTCGCATCTGCAACAGTACTCTTCCTCTTGTCAAATTCAGGTATGTCAACAGCTAGTCTTGGTGAAAATGCCCTAGCGAAGGGTGTGACTCCATTTGGCGGATTCTTGTTTGAAGTAATTGCTTCCTTTATCTTTATTTTGGTCATCATGACAGTGACATCAGCTAGCAAAGGTAATGGCAAGATCGCTGGTCTTGTGATCGGCTTGAGCTTGACTTTGATTATTCTTGTTGGTTTGAACATTACAGGACTTTCTGTTAACCCAGCTCGTAGCTTGGCACCTGCCCTCTTTGTTGGTGGTGCGGCTCTTCAACAAATTTGGATCTTTATCTTGGCTCCAATTGTCGGTGGTATTCTGGCTGCAATCGTTGCAAAAAATCTCTTGGATACAGAAGAGTAAAAAATTGGTTCCAGAGGGACCAATTTTTTTATAGTTCAAGGATCGTCATGGCTTGAGAAAATTCATGAGCGAGCTGTTTTTTCTTGTATGCTTTAAATTCGGGGAGGTCTTTGATTCTGCGATAGCGTTTGTAGGGATCGTATCGTTTTGGAAAATCATATTCAGGAAAAGCTTCGAAAAATTGTTTGCAAAGCTCCCATTCTCGGACATAGCCTAAAGGTCTAGCATGATAGGTGATGTTGTCAATGGTTGTTGCTGGCATTCGATGGTGGCTATGACCAAAAATCACCTCTTTGACAGGATATTGTCTAAACAGTTCATGAAAGGCTTGGCTCCCTAGAAAAGCATTAAAGCGTTCAAAATAAGGGTGGCGCATAAGAAAATGACTATGAGGCACAAAGTGCATGGCGATGATCAGGGGTTGGTCTACTCGCATGAGCTCTTGTTCCAGCTCTTGCAACAGACGTTGGGTAATGGCTGGATCAGATCCCATTCGTTGGAGGCGTCTGTCAAACCAAAATAGATTTTTGGTTTGGAGATGTTTTTGGGGAGAGATAGTAGGAACAAAACTGTAGTCATACCAGCCCGAAAAGGCAAGAAGCGTATGATTGGAGAAGGGAATCTTTTGAAATTCAAAAGGTCTCATGGCTTCTTCTGATAGGCCTAGCATATCATGATTTCCTAGGCTAAAGGTCACTGGAAGGTGACATTGAAGTTGGTCTAAAAATTCCTGTGACGTCTTTTCAAAGCCGTTGGCAATATCTCCTGCAATATGGAGATGTTGAATTTTTTTGTCCTTGAAAAGAGTGATCAGGGTCTCTAATTCTTCTTTGCCGAAGTTGTTTGAATCAATATGTAAATCGGACATAAAAGCTACTGTTGTCATGCTACCAGTCTAGCATAAGAGGATCTTTTTTTCTAACAATTAGGTTACAAATGAATAGAAAAAATGCTGAAAATCAGCTGGCTTGGCAGTGGTCAACCAGTAGATCCAATATTGAAAGGTGGGCAAATAGTGAAGGTTATGATATAATAGACTAGATACATAGAAAGAGGTACTTATGGACATTTCAGAAATTCGTCAAAAAATTGACGCAAATCGTGAAAAATTAGCTTCTTTCAGGGGGTCTCTTTGACTTAGAGGCATTGGAAGAAGAAATTGCCATTTTAGAAAATAAAATGACAGAACCTGATTTTTGGGATGATAACATTGCTGCGCAAAAGACATCTCAAGAATTAAATGAACTCAAGCAGACCTATGAAAATTTCCATCAAATGGTGGATCTCTTTGATGAGTCAGAAATCTTACTGGACTTTTTGGCAGAAGACGATTCGGTCAAGGAAGAATTGATCGAGAAGTTGGAGGAGCTGGATAAACGTATGACCAGCTATGAGATGACCTTGCTATTGTCTGAACCCTATGACAATAATAATGCCATCCTAGAAATCCACCCAGGTTCAGGAGGAACAGAAGCTCAGGATTGGGGCGACATGCTTCTTCGGATGTATACTCGTTTTGGAAATGCCCACGGTTTTAAAGTTGAAGTCTTGGACTATCAGGCTGGGGATGAGGCTGGAATCAAGTCTGTAACCCTATCCTTTGAAGGGCCACATGCATACGGTCTTCTGAAATCTGAAATGGGGGTACACCGTTTGGTTCGGATCTCTCCATTTGACTCCGCTAAACGTCGTCATACCTCCTTTACATCTGTTGAGGTCATGCCCGAATTAGACGATACTATCGAAGTCGAAGTTCGTGATGATGATATCAAGATGGACACCTTCCGCTCTGGTGGAGCTGGTGGACAAAACGTCAACAAGGTTTCTACAGGGGTGCGCTTGACCCACATTCCGACAGGGATTGTAGTGGCATCCACCGTGGATCGGACCCAATACGGGAACCGTGATCGTGCGATGAAGATGTTGCAAGCTAAACTCTACCAATTAGAGCAAGAGAAAAAAGCAGCAGAAGTGGACTCTCTAAAAGGGGATAAAAAAGAAATCACCTGGGGAAGTCAAATCCGCTCCTATGTTTTTACCCCTTATACCATGGTTAAGGATCACCGGACCAACTACGAAGTAGCGCAGGTGGACAAGGTGATGGATGGAGATATCGATGGGTTTATCGATGCCTACCTTAAATGGCGTCTCCAATAACCTCGAGGGAATCAACCAGAAAAGAATGAAAGGAATTTCATTACATGTCAATGATTGAAATGAAAGATGTTGTCAAAAAGTATGACAACGGGACAACGGCCCTTCGCGGGGTCTCTGTCCAAATTGAACCAGGAGAATTTGCCTACATCGTAGGACCTTCTGGTGCAGGGAAGTCGACCTTTATTCGACTTTTATACCGTGAAGTCAAACACGATAAAGGAAGTTTGAAAGTAGCTGATTTTGATTTGGATAAAATCAAAAAACGCGATATTCCTATGTTGCGACGCAATGTGGGAGTGGTCTTCCAAGATTATAAATTGCTTCCAAAGAAAACCGTTTATGAAAATATTGCTTACGCAATGCAAGTTATCGGTGAGCGCCGTCGCAATATTAAAAAGCGTGTGATGGAAGTTTTGGATCTTGTCGGATTGAAACACAAGGTCCGCTCATTCCCGAATGAATTGTCCGGTGGGGAGCAACAACGGATTGCGATTGCTCGTGCGATCGTCAACAATCCGAAAGTCTTGATTGCGGATGAGCCAACGGGGAACTTGGACCCAGATAATTCATGGGAAATCATGAATCTTTTGGAGCGGATTAATCTGCAAGGGACCACAGTATTGATGGCGACTCACAATAGCCAGATTGTAAATACTTTACGTCACCGTGTCATCGCGATTGAAAATGGTCGTGTAGTGCGTGATGAAGCGGAAGGAGAGTACGGATACGATGATTAGAAGATTTTTCCGACACTTAATCGAATCGCTTAAAAGCTTGAAACGAAATGGTTGGATGACGATGGCAGCGGTCAGCTCGGTTATGATTACCCTTAGCTTGGTTGCTATTTTCGCCTCTGTGATTGCCAATACCATTAAGCTTTCAGATGATATTCAAAATAGTGTGCGGGTTGTAGTATACATGCGCAAGGATATTCAAGATCAGAGCGAGCAGATTGAAAAAGACGGTCAAACCGTGACCAATGAAAACTACCATAAGGTCTATGATGCTCTGACAGCCATGAAGCATGTCGATAAGGTTGATTTTTCTAGCAAGGAAGAACAGTATGATAAACTGATCAAAACGGCTGGGAACAACTGGAAGATTTTTGATGGAGATGCCAATCCTCTCTATGATGCGTATTATGTAGAGACAACAGCTCCTAAATATGTGAAGCAAGTCTCAGCAGATGCCAAAAAAATTGAAGGGGTCTCTGAGGTTAAAGATGGTGGGGTCGATACCCAACGCTTGTTTGCTCTTGGAACCTTCATCCGAAACTGGGGCTTGATTGGTGTAGCTTTATTGATCTTCATCGCGGTCTTCTTGATTTCGAATACCATTCGGATTACCATCATTTCACGTAGTCGTGAGATTAAGATTATGCGACTGGTAGGAGCAAAAAATGGTTATATTCGTGCACCATTCCTTTTAGAAGGTGCTTGGATCGGTCTCTTGGGAGCCTTGGTTCCTTCAGCTTTGGTCTTTTATGTTTATAATGTTGTCTATACATCTATGAACAATAACTTGGCAGATCAAAACTTGTATCTCTATAGCCCTCATCTCTTGGTACCGATCATGGTCGGTGGCCTCTTTGGATTAGGAATTTTGATTGGGGCGATTGGTTCTTCAATCTCCATGAGACGTTTTCTTAAGATATAATAAAAAAGCAAGTTCGCACTTGCTTTTTTTGTTTACTTTGATGAGGACAGGAAGGATGATAAGGATTCTTTAGGATTATCTAAAGAAGGGATTGAACATCTTCTCGTGACCAATAGAGGTTTCAGGGCCATGACCGGGATAGACAGTGTAGGAAGATGGAAGGGTAAAGAGTTCTTCTCTAATACTGCTAAGTAACGGTGTTGCGTTCCCTGTTGGAAGATCGGTCCGTCCAATGGTTTCGCGAAAAAGGGCATCACCAGATAGAACCAGGTGATTCTGAGGAAAGACGATGGAAACCCCTCCGGCAGAGTGGCCTGGTGTCTCCAGAACATAAAAGTGGAAATCAGCTATTTGGTAATCGGAGCGAATGTCATAAAGGAAGTCGGCCTCCTTGCATACAACATCTTCTAAATCCGCATGACGATCCAAACCAGATAAATTATCGACAGGAGAAGACAACCAACTGGCTTCTGCTGAATGGACATAAACAGGTGGGAAATGATAGGTCTGACGAACCTTTTCAAGACTCATAATGTGATCGTAATGCGTATGGGTTAAAAGAATCGCTACAATTGGTTTTCCGATGCGATCTATTTGTTTTTGAATAGTCGTCCAGTCGCTACCTGGATCGACAAGAATGAGGGAGTGGTCATTTTCAAGGTAGTAGGTGTTTTCATAAGCTACAGGATTAACAGTACGATAGATTTTCATAAGGACTCCTTTCTAGAATAGTGTATCAAATTGCGAGGAAAATAACAGGATTGAAGTCAGCATGAAAGGAGAAAAAAATCTGCAGAGCTTGCTCAAACGTGATATAATTTTAAGTATTATGACAAGACAGAAACGGAAATATGCCATTGTGGACCTGGAAGCGACCAGTGCTGGAAGCAATGCTAAGATCATTCAGGTTGGGATTGTCATCATTGAAGATGGTAGGATTACGCAATCCTATGAGACGGATGTGAATCCCCATGAGCGATTGGATGAGCATATCAAACAATTGACTGGCCTGACAGATGCTCGCTTGAAAAAAGCTCCAGAGTTTGCACAAGTGGCAAAAGAAATTTTTGAATTAATAGAAGATGCCGTCTTTGTGGCCCATAATGTCAAATTTGATGCGAATTTATTGGCAGAAGCCCTTTTTTGGGAAGGATTTGAGCTAACGACTCCTCGGATTGATACGGTTGAATTGTCTCAAATTTTCTATCCGACTTTAGAACGCTACAATTTAGGAGCGCTTGCGGCTGAACTGGAAATTGAGTTGCACCATGCTCACTCCGCTTTAGCGGATGCTATGGCAACAGCCCAGCTGCTGTTGAAATTGAGAGAGAAAATTGCGAGCTTACCAAGAGGATTGATCGAAAAACTTCTTTCGATGGCAGATTGTTTGATTTATGAATCGCGACTCTTAATAGAAGATGCGCTTGAAGACAGTAGCCTTTTTTTACCAGCTCATTTAGTAGAAGTTCATGGTCTCTATCTGCGCAAGCAACAGCAGTTTTTAGAAAGTCGTCATTTGTCTGAACAGTTTGAACTCAATATGCAGTTGTTGGGAATGGAGGCTTATCCGGAGCAAAGAGAATTTGTTGCTTATATCGAGGACAGTTTGCAACGGCCACTTCCGAGTTTTATTGAAGCGCCAACGGGTATCGGGAAGACCTATGCCTATCTATTAACGCTTTTGGCGAAAACCTCCAAGCGCATTCTTGTCAGTGTTCCCACTAAAATTCTTCAGGATCAAATTATGAAGAAGGAAGGAAAGACCATCCAAGATCTTTTCCAAATTCCCTTTCATAGCCTGAAAAGTCCCAAGGATTACATCCAACTCGATAAATTTTATGAGGCCTTACAGAGTGAGTCAGATAATGGGATGGTTCGACGCTTTAAAATGCAACTCTTGGTTTGGCTGACCATGACAGAAACGGGAGAGTTCAGTGAAATTGGTCAACTCTATCGTCATCTTCATTTTGTATCTGAAATATGCCACGATGGCCAATTGTCGAAACGTTCGCTTTTTTATCAGGAAGATTTTTGGCGTCTCGGCCAGGAAAAAGTGAAAACCAGCCGAGTAATTCTGACCAATCATGCCTATCTGTTAACCCGTCTAGAAGATGATAAGAGTCTACTTCAAGAATCTGTTCTGGTAGTGGATGAAGCGCAAAAACTCTTCTTTGCTTTAGAGCAGTTTTCACAGAGAGAAGAAACCTTGCAATCTCTTCTTCTAAGCTTGCAACACGCCATCGAAGAGGAAAAAGATCTGCTGCAGCGACGGTTGCTGGAGAGTATTCAATTTGAACTAAATGCCTGCTCTAAGGAAGTTGTACAAGGAAAAACAGCGATCTTATCAGATCAAACAGTGGCAAAAATTCGACAGGATGTATCGGAATTAAAAAACGAATCTTTAGAGAATCTAAGGGAATTGTTTGATGAGCGATACCAGATTTTTTGGATGGACAAGGAAGTGGTCGAAAGCCACCAGATTCTTCGTCTCCATGGAGGAGTTGAGGACTTGCTATCCTTTAAGGAGTTTGTGCCTGAAGAAGTGCCCGTGCTCTTTGTATCAGCGACGATCGCGATCAGTAAAAAGGTGCATTTACCTGCCCTTTTGGGATACCAAGAGCATCAAATCTACCGGGTGCCAATAACAGTCAAACAACACCAGGAATTGTTGGTGCCGATAGATTTTCCAGATGTCGTTTCTTTATCTTCCGTGGAGTATGCAGGAGAGATTTGTCAGCTCATCGATGAACTCCTTCCTCTAAGAAAACCAATTTTTCTTTTGTTTACCTCAAAAGAATTGTTACTGGAGACGTCAAATGCCTTGAAGTTTCCTCATTTGGCCCAGTATCGAAATGGCGATGCAGCTAATATTAAGCGACGATTTGACCGAGGAGAAAGCTCTATTTTATTGGGAACAGGAAGCTTCTGGGAGGGAGTCGATTTTTCCCAACAAAAAGAAGTGATTCAAATCATCACGCGCCTTCCTTTTGACAACCCTAAAGATTATATGGTTCAAAAGCTGAATACCCAACTCAGAGAACAGGGGAAAAATCCCTTTTATGACTATAGCCTTCCAGTCGCAATTTTAAGGCTCAAACAGGCTATTGGGAGAACCAGCCGTTTTCAAGACCAGGAATCGTTGGTCCTCTTATTGGACCAGCGGGTGGTGACCAAACGATATGGAAAACAAATTTTAGATGGTTTGCAGCAAGTGTTGCCCCTTCACACGACAGTGAGAGAGCGGCTTGTTGAGCAAGCAGCTGCCTTTTTTGAAAGGAATTGAGAGAATGAAAAATAAAGGATTTGGACTTGCAATTGCATTTGTACTGGCTCTTTGCGCCATGTTTTTGGGAACTTTCTTTCCCATCATTGGCTCCAGTGTCTTTGCTTTGATTTTAGGAATTGTCCTCAATGAATTAGTAGATTTGCCGGAGAATTCACGACCAGGACTGAACTGGTCCGGTAAGAAATTATTGCAGTATTCGATTATCTTCATGGGATTTAGCTTGCCGATTGCGACGGTTGCCTCTACAGGCTTGTCTTCTTTGAAGATTAGTCTGCCAACGATAACAGTTGCCTTTCTTGCAGCGATGATCTTTGGGAAAGTCTTCCATCTGAAATCTCACCTACGGACCTTAATTGGATTTGGAACGGCTATTTGTGGTGGATCAGCTATCGCAGCAGCTGCTCCGATCATTGAAGCAGACGAAGAGGAAATTGCCTTATCTATGTCAACTATCTTCTTCTTCAACATTCTGGCTGTCTTTATCTTTCCAGTATTAGGGCATGTATGGCATATGTCTAATTTTCAATTTGGCCTCTGGTCAGGAACAGCTATTAACGATACGTCATCAGTTGTAGCAGCAGCGTTTTCTTATAGTAAGGCGGCGGGTGAAATGGCGACCATTGTTAAGTTGACACGCGCCCTGATGATTGTACCAGTTTGTTTGGGCTTGATCGGTTTAAAATGGTATCGGAGCAAGCAACAAGGAAGAAACAAAGGAATGTTAAAGAAAATTATTCCTTGGTTCATCATTTGGTTTATTGTGGCTTCTATTCTTTCATCTATCGGCTTGGTACCTAAAGTGGTTCTTCCTTACCTAAAGGACCTTTCTCATCTCTTTATGGCCATGGCCTTGGTCGGAATCGGAAGCAAGGTTTCTTGGAAACAGTTCCGTGCAGCAGGAGCAGCCCCCCTTCTAGTAGGGTTGATTGCTTGGTTTTGTGTAGCAGGATCTAGCTTGATTCTACAAATGTTGTTCTATTAATTGATTTGATGATTCTCACAGAAAGGAACGTGAATGAAGAAACATCATTTTTTGACGATTCACCTGGATTATTCGATCATTGGGATTGTCTTCGCCCTTCTCATGATTGGGATTTTATCTGTTTATGTAGCAGTTTCTCATGACTATCCCCAAATGGTGTGGCCTTTTTTAGGGCAGCAATTGGCCTGGATTGGTGTGGGATGCGTCATTTGCCTGATTGTGACGATTTTTAGCACGAAATTTCTTTGGAAAATCACTCCCTTTCTTTACCTGCTTGGCCTGGCCTTGATGGTTCTTCCCCTTGTTTTTTATAATCCCAACTTGGTAGCTTCGACTGGAGCTAAAAACTGGGTGGCTTATGGGAACATCACCTTATTTCAGCCCTCAGAATTTATGAAGATCCCCTTCATCCTGATGCTGTCACGCTCTATTGTCCGATTTTTGCAAAGAAATAAGGGGCGTGAGCGATTATTACGACAAGATTGGTTTTTGATTCTAGAGTTGACCATCTATACGATTCCGGTCTTTGCCTTATTGGCTCTCCAACAGGACTTGGGAACGGCCTTAGTATTCTTGGCCATCTTTGCGGGCTTAGTGCTCGTTTCAGGAGTTTCCTGGAAAATTATCTTGCCGGTCATCTTGCTTCTGGCAGGTGGGTTAGCAGGCTTTCTCTTCCTCTTTCTTTCAGAAGGGGGGCGAGCTTTTCTGCACCAGCAAGTAGGGATGCCAACCTATCAGATGAACCGTATTTTAGCCTGGTTAAATCCTTTTGACTATGCACAAACCACCACCTACCAGCAGGCACAAGGACAGCTAGCTATTGCTAGTGGTGGTCTCTTTGGGCAAGGCTTTAATGTCTCCAATTTATTGGTTCCCGTACTGGAAAGCGATATGATTTTTACGGTCGTCGCAGAAGACTTTGGCTTTGTTGGAGCTCTGGTGCTGTTGATTTTATATGTGACCCTGATTTACCGCATTTTAAAAATTACCCTCCAGTCCAATAACCAATTTTATACCTATATTTCCATCGGATTTATCATGATGCTGGTCTTTCATATTTTTGAAAATGTCGGAGCAGTAACGGGTCTTCTCCCTTTGACGGGGATTCCCCTCCCCTTTATCTCACAAGGTGGATCGTCTATTATTAGTAATCTGATTGGTATTGGTCTGGTCCTCTCAATATATAATCATAGTAGCAAAAAGAAAGAGCCAGAAGAAGGGCCTCCAATCCGTAAAAAAGTAGTCCTTAAAAAGGCGCAATAGATAGAAAGAAGGAATGAAAATGAAAAAAGTAGCAACGATTTTAGCAAACGGTTTTGAAGAAATTGAAGCCTTGACCATTGTCGATGTTTTGAGACGGGCTGGGATCGACTGTGACCTTATTGGCATGGAAGAAACGGTCACAGGTTCTCACCAGATCACAGTGGAAGTCGATCGCCTCTGGAATGGGGGCCTGTCAGATTATGATGGAATCTTCTTACCAGGTGGGATGCCGGGAGCTGCGAATTTGCGGGATAATTCGGAATTGATTGCAGCTCTTCAAGAAGAAAGTAGAAAAGGAAAAATCATTTCTGCGATTTGTGCAGCACCAATTGTCTTGGCACGTGCCGGCCTCTTAAAAGATAAACACTATACGTGTTACGATGGTTTTGAAGAAGAGATTCAAGATGGGCACTATCAGAAAGAAACAGTGGTGAAAGACGGGAATCTCTTGACCAGTCGTGGTCCTTCAACTGCGCTTGCCTTAGCTTATGCCTTGGTAGAGCAATTTGGAGGAGATGCCCAAAGCCTTCGTCAAGGAATGCTCTATCAAGATGTTTTTGGAGATGCTTAAAAAAGCTCTTTTGGACACCATATTTTCTGGTAAAAGATCACATTCTATGACGAGAAATGACTTCTCTATGATTTAAAATGAAATGACCGTAAAAAATGGCTAAAATCCCCCCTAAATGAGGGTTTTAGCTTATTTTTTTTGTCCATTTGTGGTATAATATTGACTATGAATTATCATGATTTTATATGGGATCTTGGTGGGACGCTATTGGATAATTACGAAACGTCCACAAATGCCTTTGTAGCGGCATTGAAGGACTTTCACATCCAAGCCGATCATGATTCTGTTTATGCAGCATTAAAAATCTCAACACAGGATGCAATTCAAACCTTTGCCCCTCATATTTCCAATTTTCGTACGGAATACAAGAAAAAAGAAGCCTTGGGCTTGCAAGAGCCGGTCTTATTTGAGGGAGCAAAAGAGTTACTAGAAGAGATCCAAGCACATGGAGGACGCCATTTTTTGGTATCTCATCGGGATCGCCAAGTTTTGACCCTTATTGAACAGACAGGCATTGCACCCTACTTTACGGAGATTGTAACAGCAGACGAGGGCTTTCCTCGAAAACCAGATCCAGCCTCTATGCTTTATTTGAAGGAAAAATATGGCATTCAAGACGGTCTGGTCATAGGAGATCGTCCGATCGATATAGAAGCTGGGAAGGCTGCAGGGCTTTCGACCTATTTATTTGATTCCATGCCCCACTTACACCAGTTTATATTTGAATAGAAAAGGGAAATTATGACAGAGGATAAACAGCAAGAAAATCAAGCACAAGAATATGATGCCAGTAAGATTCAGGTCTTGGAAGGACTAGAAGCCGTTCGGATGCGTCCGGGAATGTATATTGGATCTACCTCAAAAGAAGGTCTACATCATCTGGTCTGGGAAATCGTTGATAACTCGATCGACGAAGCCTTAGCTGGTTTTGCTAGCCATATTGAAGTTTTCATTGAAGCAGATAATTCTATCACGGTTGTCGATGATGGTCGTGGGATCCCAGTGGATATCCAAGAAAAGACAGGTCGACCTGCCGTTGAAACTGTCTTTACTGTGCTTCACGCGGGAGGAAAATTTGGCGGAGGCGGCTACAAGGTTTCTGGTGGTCTTCACGGGGTAGGGTCATCCGTTGTCAACGCCCTTTCCACATCCCTCGATGTTCGCGTCTATAAAAATGGCAGTATCCATTACCAAGAGTATCGACGTGGACACGTTGTGGATGATTTGAAAGTCATCGGGGAGACAGATCGGACAGGGACAACCGTCCACTTTATTCCAGACCCAGAAATCTTCACGGAAACCACCGAGTATGATTTTGAAAAATTAAATAAACGGATTCAAGAGTTAGCCTTTTTGAATCGTGGCTTGCGTATTTCTTTGACGGATAAGCGAGAAGGCTTGGAGCAAGAAAAGCATTACCACTACGAAGGTGGGATCTCTAGTTACGTCGAATACATCAATGAAAACAAAGATGTCATCTTTGATAAACCAATCTACACAGATGGTGAAATGGATGATATTACCGTTGAAGTAGCTATGCAATATACCACAGGCTACCATGAGACGGTCATGAGTTTTGCGAATAACATTCATACCCATGAAGGTGGGACGCATGAACAGGGCTTCCGTACAGCTCTCACTCGTGTGATCAATGATTACGCTAAGAAAAATAAACTCTTAAAAGAAAACGAAGACAATCTAACTGGGGAAGATGTTCGAGAGGGCCTAACAGCAGTGATCTCTGTTAAACATCCAAATCCACAGTTTGAAGGACAAACCAAGACCAAACTTGGAAATTCAGAAGTTGTTAAGATTACCAATCGACTCTTTAGTGATGCCTTTTCTGATTTCCTTTTGGAAAATCCGCAAATTGCTAAGAAAATCGTCGAAAAAGGGATTTTAGCAGCGAAAGCTCGCGTAGCTGCTAAGCGAGCGCGTGAGGTGACCCGTAAGAAATCAGGGCTTGAGATTTCCAACCTACCTGGTAAATTGGCAGATTGTTCTTCAAATAATCCACAAGAAACAGAACTCTTTATCGTCGAAGGGGATTCAGCCGGAGGATCTGCAAAATCTGGTCGAAATCGGGAATTCCAAGCGATTTTACCAATCCGTGGTAAGATCTTGAACGTTGAAAAAGCAAGTATGGACAAAATTCTAGCCAATGAAGAGATCCGTAGTTTATTTACTGCTATGGGAACTGGATTTGGTGCCGAATTTGATGTTACAAAAGCGCGTTATCAAAAATTAGTCATCATGACCGATGCCGATGTCGATGGCGCTCATATCCGAACCCTTCTATTGACCTTGATCTATCGCTATATGAAACCAGTCTTGGAAGCGGGATATGTTTATATTGCGCAACCACCAATCTATGGGGTCAAAGTCGGTAGTGAAATCAAAGAATATATCCAACCTGGTGCCAACCAAGAAGCCGAATTAGCTGCAGCTTTGGAACGTTATTCAGAAGGTCGCTCAAAACCAACCATCCAACGCTATAAAGGTCTTGGAGAAATGGATGATCACCAATTATGGGAAACAACCATGAATCCAGAACATCGCTTGATGGCACGAGTATCAGTAGACGATGCTGCGGAAGCAGATAAGATCTTTGATATGTTGATGGGGGACCGCGTGGAACCACGTCGTGAATTTATCGAAGAAAACGCTGAATATAGTACACTCGATGTATAAAATTCACCGAACGCTTCCCATTAATGGATATTTTATGGTATAATTACTAGGATTACGTTCAAGTAATACGATGAAGGAGTTTTTATATGTCTAGTGGACTAATTGTTCTCATCTTTATTGTCGCCCTTATCTTGATTGTAGGATATGTGGTTGCAGTCATTTTGAGAAAACGAAATGAAGCCTTACTGGCAGCACTGGAAGAACGAAAAGAAAAGTTATACAACCTTCCGGTCAACGATGAAGTAGAGGCCGTAAAAAACATGCATTTGATTGGTCAAAGTCAAATTGCATTTCGTGAATGGAATCAAAAATGGGTAGATTTATCCTTAAATTCATTTGCTGATATTGAAAACAATCTGTTTGAAGCGGAAGGCTATAACAATTCTTTCCGTTTCATGAAGGCTAAACAAGCCATTGACAATATCGAAAGTCAGATCCAATTGATCGACGAAGATATCAAGGCGATTCGCAAAGCCCTTTCTGATCTGGAAGAGCAGGAACAAAAGAATAGCGGTCGTGTGGTTCATGCCTTGGATATGTTTGAAGAACTTCAAAAAGAAGTCACTTCAGACCCAGATCGTTATGGCAGTGCGCTTCCTGAAATTGAAAAACAAATTGGAAATATTCAATCTGAGTTCTCACAATTTGTAACCTTGAATTCTTCAGGTGACCCTGTTGAAGCGGCTGAAATCCTTGATACAGCTGAAAATCATATTGTAGCCTTAAAACAAATTGTTGAGCGAGTGCCAGAAATTGTCACTGCCCTTCAAGCAAAACTTCCAGACCAATTAGAGGATTTGGAAAGTGGCTACCGCAAGCTTTTGGAATCTGGCTACCACTTCACTGAAACAGATATTGAATCTCGTTTCCAACAGTTGCATGCTTCCTTGAAGAACAATATGGCAAATGTATCCGCCCTTGAATTGGACAATGCCATTTACGAAAATGAACAAATTCAAGAAGAAATCGATGCATTGTATCACATCTTTACTCGTGAAATTGAATCACAAAAAGTTGTGAAGAAGTTAGTGAAACAACTGCCTGGCCATTTGAAACACGCAAAAGATAACAATAGCAACCTTGCAGCAGAAGTGGAACGCCTTGGTAAAACATTCGTCTTGAATGAAAGCTTCAGCCAACAGTTAAAAGAGTTGGAAGCTGAGCTATCTTCACAAGAAAATGTGGTAGAAGATGCCTTGAAAGATTCATCTGAAACACAAAAAGCTTATTCTATCGTAGAAGAAGAGTTAGAAGCTATTGAGGCTCGCTTGAAAGAAATCGAAGATGAGCAAATCGGCTTGAGTGATTCCCTTTCAAAAGTTGAAAAAGACGATGCCAATGCTCGCCAAAAAGTTAACATCTATGCCAACCGTTTGCATGCCATTAAACGCTATATGGACAAGCGAAACTTGCCAGGAATCCCTCAAGAATTCTTAGAAATTTTCTTCACTGCAAGTAACAATACAGAGGCTTTGATGGATGAGTTGGAAGGGGATAAAATCAACATCGAGTCAACCAATCGTTTGTTAGATATTTTGACAAATGATATGAATGAATTGGAAGAAGCGACTTATCGAATTGTACAAAATGCTACTTTAACCGAGCAGTTATTGCAATACTCGAACCGTTACCGTTCATTTGATGATCATGTGCAAGCAGCTTTTGATGAATCCCTTTATATTTTCGAAAGAGAATATGACTATGCAGCTTCCTTTAAGGTGATCTCAGATGCTTTGGAGATGGTAGAAGCTGGAGTGACAGATCGCTTTGTTACTTCGTATGAAAAAACTCGGGAGCAAATTCGCTTCTAATAACAAAAAAACGACTTTTTAGGAGGTCGTTTTTTTTATCTTCAATTGATCATTGAAACTTGAAATTTAAACCCTATTTTTGTATAGTAAGGGAGAAATAAGAAAGGAAAGCGATGAAAGAAGTAACAGGTCTCCTCGTTATGGATGTAGATGGAACTTTGATCCAACAAGAAGGAATTGATTTACTAGCTCAAGAAGCTGGCGTGGGACAAAAAGTAGCAGAGATTACGGCCCAAGCAATGAATGGAGAGTTAGATTTTAAAGCATCTTTACAGGCGCGTATCGCTTTATTGAAGGGATTAGAGGCCTCTATTTTTCCGAAAATTATAGAGCAGATGGACGTCACACCGGGAGCTAAGACCTTAATCACGGAACTTCATCAAAGAGGTTACAAGGTTGGCCTTGTTTCAGGGGGATTTCATGAAGTCATCGATCCTATCGCGAGGTCTTTAGGAATTGATCTGGTCCGAGCCAACCGTTTAGAGGTTTCTGATGGCCGTTTGACAGGAGAAGTCCTCGGTGAGATTGTGACTCCTGAAATGAAAAAAGACTCCCTCCTGACATGGGCGAGAGAAAATCATATTCCACGAAGTCAGACGATTGCGATGGGAGATGGTGCCAATGATCTTCCGATGATTGAAACAGCCGGTATCGGGATTGCCTTTATGGCCAAGCCAATCGTCGCTGAGCGAGCCCCATATCGTATCGAGAAGAGGGATTTAAGCCTTGTTCTTGAAATTCTAGACCAGCATAGAAAGGAAACAGCATGCATATCCTACTAGCCCCGGATTCATTTAAAGAATCCTTATCCGCCAAACAAGTAGCAGAAGCCTTAAAAAAAGGATTTCAAGAGGCTCTACCAGATGCAACTTTTGACCTCCTTCCTATTGGGGATGGAGGCGAAGGCACCATGGAAACCCTAGCTGGAGTTCTGGATGTAACGGAGTACCAAACTCAAGTAACCGGACCATTTGGACAGCCTGTTTCAATGTCTTACTACCAAAAAGATGAGATGGCTTTTTTTGAGATGGCTTCACTTGTCGGTTTAGGCACCATTCCAGCTGAAAAACGAAATCCTCTTGAACTGGAAACACGAGGAATTGGTGAACTGATTTTGCAATTGGTTGACCAAGGGGTTAAAACGATCTGTGTGGGAATTGGCGGTTCTGCAACGAATGATGGTGGGATTGGGATGGCAGCTGGATTAGGGGTAGCCTTCTATGATGATCAAGGCCATCTGCTTCGTCCTGTAGGGGCTTCGCTCGGTCGTGTGGCTAGAATAGATACCAGTGCGGTTCCAAAAGCTTTAGAAGACATCGAGCTCCAAGTCTTAACGGATGTAGCCAATCCTCTCTGTGGCAGTCAAGGAGCGACCTATATCTTTGGTGGGCAAAAGGGATTGAATCCCCTTCTATTTCCAGCTGTTGATCAGACTATGCAGGATTTTTACCAGCTAGCTGATGCACGAATTTTGTCTATGCCTAACGCCGGAGCTGGAGGTGGGATGGCTGCTGGCTTGGTTGCTTTTGCGGGAGGTCAGATTTCCTCAGGAATTGAGAAAAGTTTGGATCTAATCGACTTCGATCGTAAGGTTCAAAAAGCGGATCTGGTCGTCGTAGGAGAAGGTAGGATGGACCTCCAATCTTTGTCTGGAAAAGCTCCTGTCGGGGTAGCCAAACGAACACCAGAGAAGATCCCAGTGCTTGCTATTTGTGGCGGCTTAGCAGAGGATTTGCCAGCTTTCCCAAGTCATCATATTGAGGCTGCCTTCTCTATTGTACCAGGTCCTTGTGAGGTGGCAGATGCACTTACTCATGCTGAAAAAAATCTGATTTCCTGTGCTCGAAATATTGGTAACCTCTTAAAAATGAAAGCAAACTAAAAAACCAATTGAAAAGGAAATTCCTTTTCAATTGGTTCTTTCTTTAGCCAAAGAGGCGTTTCCAAAATGATTTTTTTTCAGGTGCTGTGCTCTCTTCTTTCTTTTCAAACAAATTTGGATACTGGAGGCTGATATCGGTTGGAGAAATTCCAGATGGATGATCCGTATGGATGATGAGACCAAAGGGAGAGTGGCGACAGTCATCTGAAACAATGCTTGCCACAAGACCAAGATCCTTTGTTTTTTTCAAATATTGAAGTTGGCTACTTTCATCTAAGGCAGGCGAAATCTTGACCAATACAGGTTCAAAGCGTTCTGAAATGTTCGTAAGAATTGAAGAATAGTGCTCCAAATAGAGATTGTCCCTTGCCTCCTCCAAGGTACATGATGCAATCACACGCTCCTCATATGTCTCCAAAAATCGACGCTGTTCATCAGGATTGAGCCGAGTAGGACCAGCAGCTTTTTCTAAAATCGTTTTATTAATATCTGTCATAAGTTTAGTATAGCATAAAGCGTAGCAGAAGAGTAGAGGAATGCTAAAAAATTAAATAAGGAGGGGAAATGGAAGAAAATAAGGTAGTGGAACCGTTTTCTTGTTAAAAACTTCTCAATTTTCGTATATTTCCTTGTTTTTTCTTGAAAAAATAGCCTAATTACGATATGATAGAGGAGTAAAAAATATAACTCAATAAGGAGAGTAAGAAATGTCAATTATTACTGATGTTTACGCTCGCGAAGTCCTAGACTCACGCGCTAACCCAACACTTGAAGTAGAAGTTTATACTGAATCAGGTGCTCATGGACGTGGTATGGTTCCATCAGGAGCTTCTACTGGTGAACACGAAGCAGTTGAACTTCGTGACGGTGACAAATCTCGTTACGGTGGTCTTGGTACTCAAAAAGCTGTTGACAACGTAAACAACATTATTGCTGAAGCTATCATCGGCTATGATGTACGTGATCAACAAGCTATCGACCGTGCTATGATCGCTCTTGACGGTACTCCTAACAAAGGTAAATTGGGAGCAAACGCAATCCTTGGTGTGTCTATCGCTGTAGCTCGTGCTGCTGCTGACTACCTTGAAATCCCACTTTACAGCTACCTTGGTGGTTTCAACACTAAAGTTCTTCCAACTCCAATGATGAACATCATCAACGGTGGTTCTCACTCAGATGCTCCAATCGCTTTCCAAGAATTCATGATCGTACCTGCTGGTGCACCAACATTCAAAGAAGCTCTTCGTTGGGGTGCTGAAATCTTCCACGCACTTAAGAAAATCCTTAAAGGTCGTGGTCTTGAAACAGCCGTTGGTGACGAAGGTGGATTCGCTCCTCGTTTCGACGGAACTGAAGATGGTGTAGAAACTATCATCGCTGCTATCGAAGCTGCTGGTTATGTTCCAGGTAAAGACGTATTTATCGGATTTGACTGTGCATCATCAGAATTCTACGATAAAGAACGCAAAGTTTACGATTACACTAAATTCGAAGGTGAAGGAGCTGCTGTTCGTACTGCTGAAGAACAAATCGCTTACCTTGAAGGATTGGTTGATAAATACCCTATCATCACTATCGAAGATGGTATGGATGAAAACGACTGGGACGGTTGGAAAGCTCTTACTGAACGTCTTGGTGGTAAAGTTCAATTGGTTGGTGACGACTTCTTCGTAACAAACACTGACTATCTTTCACGTGGTATCGAAGAAGGTGCTGCTAACTCAATCCTTATCAAAGTTAACCAAATCGGTACTCTTACTGAAACATTCGACGCTATCGAGATGGCGAAAGAAGCTGGTTACACTGCCGTTGTATCACACCGTTCAGGTGAAACTGAAGATTCAACAATCGCTGATATCGCAGTTGCAACAAACGCAGGACAAATCAAGACTGGTTCACTTTCACGTACAGACCGTATCGCTAAATACAACCAATTGCTTCGCATCGAAGATCAACTTGGTGAAGTAGCTGAATACCGTGGATTGAAATCATTCTACAACCTTAAGAAATAAGCTAGTTTACTAGCTAGACTAAAAAGAGGCTGGGACAAAAGTCCTAGTCTCTTCTTGTTTTTGGATTGTCGAGTAAGACGCAGTGGTTGAGTGGGCTCTACTACGCTGATTTCATCAGCTTTTACAGCCCTACTCAACTGTGAGGAGGTGAGACGACGAAATCGAATTCTAACGAATGACCGATTTCTGTCCCACTCTCTTTTTTTTTCAATTTAGCCAAACAAAAACTCCCCAACACATGGTTGAGGAGCAGTTCTTTTAGAACAAGCCTTTCAGTTTGTCCAAGGCACCGCTGACCATTTCGTTTCCTGAAACAAGTCCTTTTGCTTGTTCAAGATAATCACCGAGGTTGTCTTTGTTGTCTTCGACAAATTTCTTGGCAGCATCGAAATCTTTCTTTTCGATCATCTCTTTCACTTGGTTAAATAAGTCCAATGGATTCATGTTATGGCTCCTAAAATATAAGTTGTGAAGTCAGGCTCACGCCTTTTTCTCATCTATTTAATCATTTTTTAAAAGGTTTGACAACTGAAACGACTTAATGAAAAACGGTACAAACGGCTTCTGGAACGTAAAAGTCATGGGATAGTGAAGACAAACGTCCAGTAGCTGGATCACGTTTGAAGACAGTGGCATTTGGGGAATCTTGATGGGCTGCAATGAGGTAGTGTTGATCGGGACTGAGGGTGAAATCACGAGGATTTAGGCCACCTGTTGGGACGATCTCGATAAGTTTCAAGCTCCCGTCAGCAATCACTTCAAATACAGCAATAGAATTGTGTGCACGGTTAGAGGCATAAAGGAATTTTCCATCAGCTGAGAGCTTGATCGCAGAAGCCCATTTTTGACCATCGTAGTCTGATGGAAGTGTGGAAACAGTTTGGAAGTGTTCGAATTCACCCATACCGTCATAAAAGAGCACATCGATCGTAGCATTTAATTCATTGATGAGATAAGCAGTCTTATAGTGAGGATGAAAGACCAGGTGACGAGGTCCTGCCCCTGGGGCTGTTTGATACTGATTGATCAGGGTTAGATTTCCTTCCTCGCTGACATCATAGACATGCAAACTATCTGTTCCTAGGTCACACGTGATCAGGTACTGATCTGGTGTCAGATCAGCGAAGTGAACATGGGGACTGGCTTGGTTTTCGTGTGGTCCCTTGCCTTCGTGAGTGTCTTGGTCGATGAAGCTCAGCTGGCCGTCGTCTTCTATCTTGTAGACGAGCACTTGCCCTTTGTGATAGTTGGCTCCGTATACGAGTTGGCGCTTGTCATCGACAGAGACATAGCAGAGTGGAGCTCCCTCTTCAACAACGTGATTGAGCGGCTGAAAATCAGCTGTAAAACTTGCGATTCCTCCTTTTCCCTCTTCAGCTCCGACGCTATAGAGGTTGCCTTTTTCAGAAAAGGCGATATAGGTTGGATTGGGCTCAGCTGCCACTAGTTCCAGATGGTTCAATGTCCCTGTTTCAGGGTCAAATTGTGCCTTGTATATTCCTTTGGATTCTTTTTTGGTATAGGTACCGAAATAAATGGTTTGAGACATAGGTCACCTCGTATGATTTGTTAGGTTTATTATATCAAAGGTCCTATTGGAAGGCAATTGCTAGTTGAAAAGGCGAGGGCCTTTCTTTCTTATTTTGCTAGTTTTTTCGTAACTTCAAGCTCAAAAAATGCTAAAATAGAAACAGATTGAAATGAAAAGGAGTTCTCTGTGGATAATAAAGAAAAACAGTTTAGTTTGTCCTGGTTTTTTAGATGGTTTTTAGACAACAAGGCCATTACCGTATTTTTAGTTACCTTGCTGTTGGGCTTGAACCTTTTGGTTTTGAGTAAAATCACCTTTATTTTTATTCCTATTTTTGAGTTTGCAGGAGCCGTCATGCTGCCTGTCATTATTTCTGGTTTGCTCTATTACCTGCTTAACCCTATTGTTGACTTTCTTGAAAGAAAAGGACTCAAGCGGATTTTTGCGATTTCCTTAGTCTTTTTCTTGATTGCAGTGCTTTTAATTTGGGGTCTAGCTGTAGTGATTCCATCCGTCCAACGACAAGTGGTGAGTTTCTTTCATAACCTGCCAACTTATTTGGAAAAGGCCAATGCAACCATCGATGATTTTCTAGATAATCGCGTCTCCTCAGATATCAAGCCCCAGTTAGATGAGATCACCAAGGAATTGTCTGCAAACATTACTTCTTGGGCGAGTTCGATCTCTGGGCGGGCTGTCAATTGGGTCAGCAACTTGATCGGAGTGGCTTCGCAAGTCATTGTTGCCTTGATCATCATGCCTTTTATTGTCTTTTATCTTCTGAGAGATGGAAAAAATTTAAAGGGCCACATTGTTCGCTTCTTACCGACTAAGATTCGTAAATCGGCGGAACAGGTTCTCTCAGATGTCAACACTCAACTCTCCAACTACGTTCGAGGGCAAATTACGGTAGCTATTGTCGTCGCCATTATGTTCATCATCTTCTTTAAGATCATTGGCTTGCGCTATGCGGTGACACTGGGGATCTCTGCGGGGATCTTGAATTTGATCCCTTATTTGGGTAGTTTCTTAGCTATGTTACCTGCCTTAGTATTGGGCTTGGTAGCAGGACCAGAGATGTTTATCAAGGTCTTGATTGTATTTGCAGTGGAGCAAACCATTGAAGGACGTTTTGTATCACCGTTGGTTTTGGGAAGCCAGTTAAATATCCATCCGATTACCATTTTATTTGTGCTCTTGACGTCAGGATCTATGTTTGGAATCTGGGGAGTTTTCCTTGGAATTCCAGTCTATGCATCTGCTAAGGTGGTGATCGGAGCTATCTTTGAATGGTATAAGGTCGTCAGTGGCTTGTATGAAGAACACAATGAAATAGAAGAGGAAACACACAGTGAGTCATAGTCAACAAATGGTAGAGGCTCTCGATCGGCAAGAGCTAGAAGAGGCAGAAGTTCAATTTCAACAGGCTTTGTTAGAAGATAGTGAAGCACAATTATTGGATTTAGGTCAATATCTTGAAAGTATCGGTTTTTACCCTCAGGCAAAAGAAATCTATGAACAGATTGCAGAAACCTACCCAGAAGTGTATCTGAGTTTGGCAACCATCCTTGCAGAGGAAGGCCAAACGGAAGAGGCCTTTGCTTATTTAGAAGAAATTGGACCTGAATCAAACTGGTATGTGGCCAGTCTCTTGGTTAAGGCGGATCTCTATCAGATGGAAGGCCTAGCAGATGTGGCGCGTGAAAAATTAGTTGAAGCTGCTCATTTGTCTGATGATCCGATCATTCAATTAGGGCTAGCTGAAATTGATCTGGAATTGGAACGCTACCAAGAGGCTATCCAAGAGTATGCCCAGTTAGACAATCGGGAGATTTTAGAAGCAACAGGAATTTCCACCTATCAACGAATTGGGTTTGCCTATGCCAATCTTGGTAAGTTTGAAGCAGCTGTTCCTTTCTTAGAGAAAGCTCTGGAGATTGAATTTGATGACCAGATTGCTTACGAATTAGCGACCTTATTGTCTGACCAAGAAGAATTCCAAAAAGCCCTGATCTACTACAAACAAATTGATACCTTGTCGCCTGATTTTGAGGGCTATGAGTACGGTTATGCCTTGGCTTTACAGGCTGAAAATGACCGTGAAAAAGCGCTTGAGATTGCTAAACAAGGGATCCAGAAGAATCCATTTGATGCCCAATTGAAGCTCCTTGCTTCTCAGCTTTCCTATGAACTCCACCAGCCTGAGCAAGCAGAAGCTTATCTATTAGAGGCTAAAGAAGTGGCAGATGATCTCGAAGAGATTGCTCTTCGCCTGACCACTCTTTATTTGGAACAGGAACGCTTTGACCAAGTCTTGGCTTGGCAAAATGAAGAAGTCGAAACAGTTGTCACTCGGTGGAACATTGCCCGTGCCTTGGCTGCCTTGGAGAAAACAGAAGAGGCCGTCTCAGCCTACCAAGAGCTCTATGAGGATTTAAAGGACAACCCAGAATTCCTCG
Source organism: Streptococcus sp. 210928-DFI.4.42 (assembly GCF_020554365.1). Taxonomy (NCBI): domain Bacteria; kingdom Bacillati; phylum Bacillota; class Bacilli; order Lactobacillales; family Streptococcaceae; genus Streptococcus; species Streptococcus sp. 210928-DFI.4.42. Next base: position 37,216 of record NZ_JAJCHF010000001.1, on the reverse strand, counting down.
AAGCCTATGTTTATTTGTTGCGTGAGGCTGGAGATGTGACGAAGGCGCGTGAAGTGGCTAACCAGTATTTGGCCATCGTACCAGACGATGTGCAGATGCAAACCCTCTATGATAGCCTCTAATCAAAACCATATCGTGAAGATTCGGAATAGTTTGTGGTATACTGGTAGAAGATAGAATGAGGAGAGAAAAACATGGAACCAGTGAAACTTTTTCAATACAATACCTTAGGTGCCCTAATGGCGGGTCTGTACGGGGGTTCATTTACGATTGGAGAACTCTTGGAACACGGAGATCTCGGAGTTGGGACGCTTGATTCTATTGATGGAGAGTTGATCGTTTTAGATGGTAAGGCATATCAGGCCAAGGGATCAGGGGACCATCCTGAAATAGTCGAAGTTTCTCCTGATGCCAAGGTTCCTTATGCAGCAGTTGTTCCTCACCAAGCAGAAGTGATTTTCCGTCAACGTTTTGAAATGACGGACGAGGAATTGGAAGCTCGTATTGAGTCTTATTACGATGGCGAAAATCTTTTTCGCTCCATTAAGATTCGTGGTGACTTTGTCAAGATGCATGTCCGTATGATTCCAAAATCAACACCAGAGATGAAGTTTGCAGAGGTTGCAACCCATCAGCCAGAGTATACACGCGAAAATGTCACAGGGACCATCGTCGGCTTTTGGACACCAGAAATTTTCCATGGCGTGAGTGTGGCAGGATACCATTTGCACTTTATTTCAGATGACCACACCTTTGGTGGCCATGTCATGGATTTTGTCATCACAGAAGGAATTGTAGAGGTGGGGGCCATCGATCAGCTGGATCAACGTTTCCCAGTTCAAGACCGTCAGTACCTCTTTGCCAAATTCAATGTTGATGAGGTCAAAGAAGACATCAATAAAGCAGAATAAAAAGAGGCTGGGACAAAAGTCCTAGCCTCTCAATTATTTTTGGATTGTCGAGCAAGACGCAGTGGTTGAGTGGGCTCTACTACGCTGATTTCATCAGCTTTTACAGCCTTACTCAACTGTGCGGAGGTGGGACGACGAAATCGAATTCTAATGAATTACCGATTTCTGTCCCACTCTCTTTTATTTTTGAAATCAGTCCGTTAGTTTCATGGCTTTGATTTTTTCTTCTTCTGGGGTGACCCGCAGAGTCTTCTGGCCGGTGTAGGTGACAAAGCCTGGTTTTCCACCTGTTGGTTTATTGAGTTTCTTGGCTTCGATCATATCTACTTGGACCAAGTTTGAGAGACGGGCCTTGGAATAGTAGGCGGCCAACTCTGCAGCATCGGTCTTCACTTCATCCGATGGATCGAGATTGCCAGTAATGACGACGTGGCTTCCTGGAATATCTTTGGCATGGAACCAGAGTTCGTCTTTTTTAGCGATCTTAAAGGTCAGTTCATCGTTTTGGAGATTGTTGCGCCCGACTAAAATAATGGTTTTCCCGTCAGAAGCTAAATACTTCTCTGGTTTTTTCCGTTTGTGGATCTTTTCTCGGTTGCGTCGTTTGATGAAGCCGGTTTGGATCAGCTCTTCTCGGATCTCGGCGACTTCAGAAAGGCTTGCTTGGGCAAGGGCTGTTTCGACTGTTTCCAGGTAGGAGATGGTTTCCTTGGTTTCCTGAATGAGAGAGGTCAAATGTTTAACAGCTTCTTTTAACTTCTGGTAACGCTTGAAGTAGCGTTGGGCATTTTGGTTGGGGGTTAGTGCCTTGTTGAGTTGGATGGTGATCGGTTCGTTGGTATAGTAATTGTCTAGGACAACCTGATCTTGGTCGTTGGGTACCTGATGGAGGAAGGTGGTCAGTAATTCCCCTTTTTGGCGAAACTCTTCCGCATTGTCGGTCTCTGCTAACTCGGCTTCTTGTTTAGCTAATTTTTTTCGGTTCTTTTCAAGATCATTTTCGACCTTCCGGATCAATTCGCTGGCCTGTTGTTGCACCCGATCGCGCTCAGCCTTGTCTCGGTAATAGTCATCTAGCAGATCTGGAAGTGTCTCAAAGGTTTGGCTAGTGGCATCTTCAAAGGGAATAGCCGAGAAGGATTTGGTTGTTAAGCGAGGCTCAGTTGGAGCTTGGAAAAAGGCACGGAAGGTCCTTAATTTTTCATCCGTCTCAAGTCGCTTAGCTAATTCTTGAGCCGTATCTCGCCCCAAACCTTGGAAACATTTTTGAAGGTTCTTTGGGCTTAACTCTTCTTTGTGAAGAAGGGCAAAAAGGGCTTCATCTCCAATTGTAAAAGGATTAACCGCGTCTGTTTTCGGAGGCGCTACATAGGTCGATCCAGGGAGAATGGTCCGGTAGCTATTTTGTGAGAAGCCGACGTGTTTGATAGCTTCGATGATTTTATTGCTGGTGCGGTCCAGGAGAATAATATTACTGTGCTTGCCCATGATTTCGATCATGAGGCTGACAGAAATAGCATCTCCAATTTCATTTTTATTGGAGACACGGATTTCGAGAATCCGGTCGTTCTCCATTTGTTCAATCCCTTCGATGACAGCGCCTTGAAGATATTTGCGCATAACCATAATAAAGGTATTGGGAAAGGCTGGGTTTTCAAAGTTGGTCTGGGTCAGTTGGATTCGCCCGAAGACAGAATGGGCAGAGAGCAAGAGTTTTTGGTTTTTCCGATTGCCTCGGATTTGGAGCACCAATTCTTGCTCGAAGGGTTGGTTAATTTTTTGAATGCGACCACTCAAGAGTTGGGCCTTCAATTCTTGCACCATATGGTGTAAAAAAAATCCATCAAAAGACATGGGATTCCTCATCATTCTAGCTGTTATTCTAGTAAATTATATCAAAAATAGATCGGAAATCCCAGAAAGAAGCAAGAGGATGTAGAATAGAAAATACGAACGTTTCCAAAAAAATACTGAAAAAGTATTGACATTTTTGAAAGAAAACTTTAAAATGTAAGAAATTAGAAAAGTAGTAAATGAAAGTTTCAAGAGAGCCCACGGTTGCTGAGAGTGGGTAGCGGCAGTTTATGAAATTGGACTAATGATGAGATGAATTTGAAACAATAAAAATTCGGTTGGCACACCTTATCGTGCAACTTGTTGCTAGACAAGACAGAGATATGGGGAGAGACTATCCTTTTCCCATAAGTGAGGTGGCACCGCGATGACACGTCCTCACATAGCTTTTGCTATGTGTGGGCGTGTTTTTTGTTTTAGATGAGAAGGGAGAAAAGATATGAAGAAACGATGGCGTCTCAGTCTTTAGATTGATAGAAAGAAAAAAAGAATATAAAAATAGAAGAGGTATTAAAAATGAAAAATAAACGTTTAATGGGAATTATTGGTTTGATTGCAGCAGCAGTCATTGGGACAGCGATCTATTCAGCTACAGCAGGCAAGGATAACAAGGCAGCAAGCAGCAATGAAAAGGCTAAAGTTGGGGTCTTACAGCTGGTCAGCCACCCTTCGCTTGACTTGATCTACAAGGGAATTCAAGATGGTTTGGCTGAAGAAGGTTATGATAAGGATAAAGTGGACATTGATTTCCTTAATGCTGAAGGCGACCAAAACAAAGTTGCAACCATGAGTAAACAATTGGTAGACAAGGATAACCAAGTCTTGATTGGAATTGCAACTCCATCTGCTCAAGGATTGGCTAGTGCAACCAAAGACAAACCCATCGTTATGGGAGCTGTCACTGATCCGGTCGGCGCAAACTTGGTCAAAGATTTGAAAAAACCAGGTGGCAATATCACTGGGGTATCTGACCACAATCCAACTGAGCAACAGTTGAAATTAATCAAAGAATTGACTCCGAACGTGAAAACAATTGGGATCCTGTACTCAACCAGTGAAGATAACTCAAAATCTCAAGTAGAAGAATTTACAAAATTGGCTGAAAAAGCAGGCTACAAGGTCGTTCCTTATTCTGTTCCTTCTACAAACGAAATTGCTTCCACTGTGTCTGTAATGTCAGGCAAAGTCGATGCCATCTGGGTTCCAATCGACAATACCATCGCTTCAGCCTTCTCAACAGTTGTCGAAGCCAACAAAACAGCTAAAAAACCAATCTTCCCAAGTGCGACAGCTATGGTAGAAGCTGGTGGTCTTGGTTCAGTCGTTGTCGACCAACACGATCTTGGAGTAGCAACTGGTAAAATGGCTGCGAAGATCTTGAAAGGTCAAAAACCTGCGGATACACCTGTTGAAATCTTTAGCCAAGGAAAATCTGTCATCAATAAAAAAGTCGCAGATGAATTGGGTATTACTATTCCAGAATCTGTCTTGAAAGATGCTGGACAAGTCATTAAATAAAAAGAAAACGAATCACAAGAATGGCGGGGGAATTTGGCTTTGGCAGGTCTTTAAATTGTGACCTTTGAAAATGTCTACCAGTGCCCAGAACCAACTTTTATACTCTTGGTAGAGGAGAAAGAAATGGAAGTCAAGATAACAGATCTTCATCCGACCCAACTTTATTTATCAGAAAAGAAGTTACAAGCTATCCAGATGCTGGATCAGTCGGCAGAAATCATCAATGTGGATCCAATTAGTGTTCTTGCATTTGGAAATCGCTTCTTGATTACAGACGGGCATCACAGGGCTTATCAGGCTTTATTGGCAGGTCGGGATACGATTACTGCTGAGTTTGATAGAGATGGTGGCGATGAGTTGTATGCTCTCTATGCGCAAGCTTGCGAGGAAAGAAAGATAACCTCTGTTTTGGATTTAAAACATCGTATCTTGCCTCAAGATGAGTATGAAGCAAAATGGTATAACTGGTGTGATGGTTTTAACCAAGCAGCCACTCTTCTATTGGAAAGGCAAGTAGATGAAATAGACAAGGCAAATAGATAATGCACTGCGTCTAGTTCCTTTTTCTAGTGAATTAGTCTCATCTAACTTGTTTTTTAACTAAAAATCTGATAAACTATGAAGTAATTGAATAGAAATCTGCAAGACTAGTATCTCAAGGGAAGTGCTACAGGGAGAAGAGCCGTGACTGAAAGCTCTTTGCATGAAAGCTGAGTGAATTCACTTGCGTAAAGGATTTAGAAATTAAGGTCTGGTTTACGGATAAAAAACGGATGGTACCGCGTGTCAACGCTCCGAATGTGGGTGTTGGCGCGTGGTTTTTTCTATGTCTGTAGAGGGACCATGATGGAGGAAATATGTCAACGATTGAAGAACAATTAAAAGCGCTTCGTGAAGAAACGCTGGCAGCTTTGAAGCAGATCTCTGCTGAAAATGAAAAAGAATTGCAAGAACTACGGGTCTCTGTCCTTGGGAAAAAAGGTTCCCTTACTGAAATCCTCAAAGGGATGAAAGATGTCTCTGCTGAGATGCGTCCGGTTATCGGGAAACACGTCAATGAAGCTCGCGATGTCTTGACGGCTGCTTTTGAAGAAACAACCAAACTCTTGGAAGAAAAGAAAGTCCAAGCTAAACTAGCTAGCGAAAGTATCGATGTGACGCTTCCAGGGCGTCCGGTTGCTAGTGGTTACCGTCATATCTTGACCCAAACCAGTGAAGAAATCGAAGATATCTTTATCGGGATGGGCTACCAAGTCGTGGATGGCTTCGAAGTGGAGCAAGACTACTACAACTTTGAACGTATGAATCTGCCTAAAGATCACCCAGCGCGGGATATGCAGGATACCTTCTATATCACAGAAGAAATCTTGCTTCGGACCCATACCTCACCAGTACAGGCACGGGCGATGGATGCGCATGATTTTAGCAAGGGGCCATTGAAGATGATCTCTCCAGGGCGTGTTTTCCGTCGGGATACAGATGATGCGACCCACAGCCACCAATTCCATCAGATCGAAGGCTTGGTCGTTGGGAAAAACATCTCAATGGCAGATCTTCAAGGAACGCTTCAATTGATCGTGCAAAAGATGTTTGGGGCAGAACGTCAAATCCGTCTGCGTCCTTCTTATTTCCCATTTACCGAGCCATCGGTAGAGGTGGACGTATCTTGCTTCAAATGTGGTGGAGCTGGATGTAACGTATGTAAGAAAACTGGTTGGATTGAAATCATGGGAGCCGGTATGGTTCACCCACGCGTCCTTGAGATGAGTGGTATTGACCCAACAGTTTATTCAGGATTTGCCTTTGGACTTGGTCAAGAGCGTGTGGCTATGCTTCGTTACGGAATCAATGATATCCGTGGCTTCTATCAAGGGGATATCCGTTTTTCAGAACAATTTAAATAATAATGTTAGTTAGAGTAAAAATCGATCAATTACAGACCTTACGTGACCTAGAGGTGGAAACTTATCGGGATACCTTCGGTCCCTATATTGTTGAGAAAGATTTGGAAGACTACTTCTCAACGGTTCTCTCATTGGAGCAAATCGAGAAGGATCTGTTAGATCCAGAATCCGAAACCTATTTTGTCCTCAATGAAGAACAAGAAATCTGTGGTTTTCTCAAGATCAACTGGGGTCAGGCGCAGACCGAGCCAGTAGAGATGGACAAGTCCTTTGAGATCCAACGGATCTATGTCAAAAAGGAATTTCATGGGGCTGGTTTTGGCAAGGAAATGTTTAGCTTTGCGCTGGATCAAGCCAAGAGCCGTGGCTTTGAGTGGGCTTGGCTAGGTGTCTGGGAACGCAACTTTAAGGCGCAAGATTTTTACTATCGCTTTGGATTTGAACGATTTAGTGAACACCAGTATATCACCGGAGATACCGTGGATACAGACTGGTTGTTGAGAAAGAAATTGATCTAGAAGGAACAAGAAACTTCTATTCTAGAGAAGGGGAGGCTATGAGACCTACCTAAGCCAGCCTCGAGCTGGAAAACACAAAATGAAAGGATCAAAACGAGGGTGGATGGAGATCTAGGAAAGATAACTAGATTTCTGCTTAGCCCTTGGTATCTTACATATGTTAGTTAGTTATAAATGGTTAAAACAATTGGTGGACGTGGATGTGCCATCAGAGGAGTTGGCTGAAAAAATGTCAACTACAGGGATCGAGGTAGAAGGTGTGGAATCACCTGCTGCTGGACTCTCAAAAATTGTTGTCGGAGAAATTTTGTCTTGTGAAGATGTGCCAGAAACACACTTGCATGTCTGTCAAGTCAATGTGGGTGAAGAAGAAGTCCGTCAAATCGTCTGTGGAGCACCAAATGTGCGCGCTGGCATCAAGGTCATGGTAGCTCTTCCAGGTGCTCGTATCGCAGACAACTACAAGATCAAAAAAGGGAAAATCCGTGGTTTGGAATCTCTCGGAATGATCTGTTCTCTTGGTGAATTGGGAATTTCTGACTCAGTTGTACCGAAAGAATTTGCAGATGGGATTCAAATCTTGCCTCAAGATGCTGTTCCTGGGGATGAAGTCTTCTCTTACCTCGACTTGGATGATGAAATTATTGAACTTTCCATCACTCCAAACCGTGCAGACGCTCTTTCGATGCGTGGGGTAGCTCACGAAGTAGCAGCCATCTATGACAAGGCAGTCAACTTCAAAGACTTTACCTTGACCGAAACAGACCAAGTTGCAGCGGATGCTCTTTCTATCAGCATTGACACAGACAAGGCGCCTTATTATGCAGCTCGTATCTTGGACAATGTAACCATCGCACCAAGTCCACAATGGTTGCAAAACCTCCTCATGAACGAAGGCATCCGTCCCATCAATAATGTGGTTGACGTGACCAACTATATTCTGCTTTACTTTGGTCAGCCTATGCATGCCTTTGATTTGGATACCTTTGAAGGAAACGACATCTGTGTGCGTGAAGCGCGTGCAGGTGAGAAATTAGTGACCTTGGACGGGGAAGAGCGTGAGTTGGAAACAAGTGACCTCGTGATTACGGTTGCTGACAAACCAGTAGCCCTTGCAGGTGTCATGGGGGGAGAGGCTACAGAAATCTCTGAGAAATCTACTCGTGTCGTCCTTGAAGCAGCTGTCTTCAATGGCAAATCGATCCGTAAGACAAGCGGTCGCCTCAACCTTCGTTCTGAATCATCTTCTCGCTTTGAAAAAGGTATCAACGTGGCAACCGTTAATGAAGCCCTTGATGCGGCAGCAAGCATGATTACTGAATTGGCTGGTGCAACCGTGCGTAAGGGCATCGTTTCAGCAGGCCAGTTGGATACTTCAGATGTGGAAGTTTCTTCCACTCTTGCAGACGTGAACCGTGTCCTTGGAACAGAGCTTTCCTACGCGGATGTCGAAGATGTCTTCCGTCGTCTTGGTTTTGGCCTTTCTGGAAATGCAGAAAGCTTCACAGTCAGCGTTCCTCGTCGCCGTTGGGACATCACTATCGAAGCGGACCTCTTTGAAGAAATTGCTCGAATTTATGGTTATGACAAATTACCAGCAACCCTTCCAAAAGATGATGGGACAGCAGGTGAGTTGACAGCGACTCAAAAATTGCGTCGTCAAGTTCGGACCATTGCTGAAGGTGCTGGTTTGACAGAAATCATCACTTATGCACTGACAACTCCTGAAAAAGCAGTGGAGTTCACAACTGCACCAAGCAACTTAACAGAGCTCATGTGGCCAATGACTGTGGACCGTTCGGTTCTCCGTCAAAATATGGTTTCAGGAATCTTGGATACAGTAGCCTACAACGTGGCTCGTAAGAATAAAAACTTGGCTCTTTATGAGATTGGAAAAGTCTTCGAGCAAACGGGTAATCCAAAAGAAGACTTGCCAAATGAAATCAACAGCTTTGCTTTTGCTTTGACAGGTTTAGTTGCTGAAAAAGACTTCCAAACTGCAGCTGTTCCAGTTGACTTCTTCTATGCAAAAGGAATCCTTGAAGCCCTCTTTGCTCGCTTGGGTCTTGATGTGACTTATACAGCAACACAAGAAATCAAGAGTCTCCACCCAGGTCGGACAGCCTTGATCTCACTGGGTGACCAAGTGATTGGGGTCTTGGGACAAGTCCATCCTGTAACAGCTAAAGCTTATGATATCCCAGAAACCTATGTGGCAGAATTGAACTTATCTGCTATTGAAGCAGCTCTTCAACCAGCCGCAGCCTTTGTGGAAATCACTAAATTCCCAGCTGTGAGCCGTGATATCGCCCTTCTCCTCAAAGCAGAAGTGACTCACCAAGAGGTGGTCGATGCCATCCAAGCAGCTGGCGTGAAACGTTTGACAGATATCAAACTCTTTGACGTCTTCTCAGGCGAAAAACTAGGACTTGGTATGAAGTCAATGGCTTATAGCTTGACCTTCCAAAATCCAGAAGATAGCTTGACAGATGAAGAAGTTGCACGCTACATGGAAAAAATCCAAGCTTCTCTCGAAGAAAAAGTAGACGCAGAAGTACGTTAAAATGTGTATAGAAAAAACCGTTGATGACTCATCAACGGTTTTTAAAATTCATTTTACAAGATGGTTTCCATGACCGTTTCTTGAGGTTTCATGCCCTGTCTTTGATAGAAGCGAAGGGCTCCTTCATTGTCATTCCAGACATTAAGAGTCAGGTTGTAGCAGCCGATTTCCTTGGCATAGCTGACAGCGAATTGATAAAGTTGATCACCGATCTTTTGTCCACGCGCTGCTTGATCGACACACAAGTCTTCGATGAAGAGGGTTTTTATCGGATGAAGCACAGGATTGTCAGAGACTTCTTTAATGGTGATGAAGAGATGTCCTAGGATCTGGTCATCCGCATTTTCGTAGACGAAAATCGGTGTCTGCTCTTGCGTCATTAACTTTTTCAATTCTTCTTCACTATATTTTCCGCCACTTTCTTTGAAAATATCGGGACGGGCTTGGTGGTGAACGGAAAGAATTTGTTCTAAGAGACCAAGCAAAGCAGGAATATCTTTTGGTTGAGCTGAACGAATCGTCATGTAGATCCTCCTTAGTAGTATTTTCTTCATTATAAAAATTTTTTCTAAATCTTGTCAATGGAAAAAGGAACGCTAAAAGGTGCGCAAATACGGACCTTTTATTTCTTACCTCAAATGATCTTGTCAATCATATTTTTATTTTTGACAAATATTTTTATTTTTTTGACAAATATACTTGTCAAAAAGAAAAAGAAGTGTTACAATGATTTTAGTTGAAAGAAGGGGAGGGTTTCTTATGGGAGCCATATGGATTCTATTTATCCCTTTTCTGGTTATCATTTATGCAAGCTCAGAAAAGAAGATAAAAAGGTTGAACAAACGCATTAGACGATTAGAAAAACAAGTGAAAGGAAATCAAGACATGTCTAGACTTTTAGAAGAATTGAAAGGCCAAACGGTCACTGTCACAGTAAATGGTTTTGGAACCAAATATGAAATTATGGATATCGATGAAGATTGGGTCAAACTGACTCGTGTGATTAATAAACAACAAAGCGAGACAAAATTAGTTCGCATCGAAGATATTCAAGGTGTTCAGCTATAGGAGGCGAAAGCCATGATCTTAAAAAATCGATTGAAAGAGCTGAGGGCGCGTGATGGGCTCAACCAATCCGAGCTAGCCAAGCTAGCAGGAGTCTCGCGCCAGTCCATCAGTCTCTTGGAGAGAGGGGAGTACACCCCTTCGGTTATCATTGCTATCACCATCGCCCAGATTTTCAAGGAACCGGTGGAGAATGTTTTTAGTCTAGTAGAGGGAGGAGAATAAAAGTGAAAAAGCAACAACAAGAACGATCTGATCGTTACCGTTTTTGGAGAAATGTGGGAATCATCACAGTTTCCGTTTTGATTGGAGGAGTTATAGGATTTTTTACAGTGATGTTTGGATCCAAAAAGCCCCTGGAAATCCAATCATTCTTTAGTAAAGAGGTGCTCCTTTTGGGTTCAGTAGTTTTATTCTTGGTCGTGTTTATGATCACGATGGTCCTATTGATGCGGGTAAGTAAACTTCATTACAAGATTCTCCATATAGAAGACGAGGATGAAGCTTATCACTATGATATCCAGAAGGAAAAACTGTATGGGTTAGCGACCATCTTTAAAGGAATCATGATCTTGCCATACTTTTTTATTATCATCTTTTATATTCAATTGGTGTATTTGGATAAACCTGCGGCCTTTATCTTTGGACCTTTTACCATGCTTTATCTTTTTCTTGCCTTGATTGTCCTATTTTTCCTAGTGAGTATCTTCTATCGTAAGACCTTTAACTTGGTTTACGGGAAACCGATTCCCCGCAATGCCGATGCCAAGGAAATGCGTGAATTTATGATGAGTATGATGGATGAGGCAGAAAAACAGATAAACTACGAGGAAAATTTCGAAGTGGTGGTTAAGTTAAGCAATTATATCTTGCCGAGCTTTCTCCTTGCTCTCCTCCTCATTGGGATTGCCTTCAAAACGGATATCCTCTTGGCGTTGTTCGTCGTATCCATTCTCTATATTTATATCCTTATTTCACAATACAAAATTACCAAACGTTATTATAAAGAGTAAAGGAGTCATCCATGTTAGAAATTAGACATTTAGAAAAAAGCTTTGGGAATAAGCAGGTCCTCTTTGGAGTGGATCTGACAGCTCAACAAGGGCATATACTTGGCTTAGTTGGGAAAAATGGGGCTGGGAAAACAACTATTTTCCACAGTATCTTGCGCTTTTTGGACTACAGCGGTGAGATTCGCCTAGGTGGCAAAGCGATTACACAAGAAACTTACAAAGAAATTGGCTATTTGCCAGAAGAGCGCAGTCTTATGCCAAAACTCACGATTTTTGAGCAGGTCCGCTATTTGGCTGCCTTAAAAGGAATGAGCACCGCCGAGGTCAAGGAAAAATTACCGATTTGGATGGAAAAACTCCAAGTAAAAGGGAAATTGACCGATAAGATCAAGAGCCTTTCAAAAGGGAACCAACAGAAGGTGCAACTGATCATCACCTTAATCCATGAACCTAAATTGATCATTTTAGATGAACCCTTTAGTGGGTTGGATCCGGTCAATACAGAAGTGCTTAAGCAGGTCATCTTTGAAGAAAAAGAGCGTGGGGCAACCATTATCTTTTCTGACCACGTCATGACCAATGTCGAAGAGTTGTGTGATGATATCCTAATGATCCGTGATGGTTCGGTTGTCCTTTCAGGGCCTGTCCAAGAGGTCCGAAATAGCTATGGCAAGACTCGCCTCTTTGTCTCTAACGACTTTAGCAAAGAAGAGCTAGAAGCTCTGCCACACGTGACCAAGGTCAGCATGACCAAGCAAGGGACTTGGAAGCTGATCTTGGATGATGCGTCAGCAGGTCCAGACCTCTTTGACCAGTTGACCAAGGGTCGCTATCTAGCAACCTTTGACCAACAAGCCCCAACCATTGATGAAATCTTTAAATTAGAATCAGGAGTAGAAGTATGAAACAGATGCTGATTGTTATCAAAGAAACTTATTTACGCCAAGTGAAATCATGGAGTTTTCTCTTCATGGTCTTCGGTCCCTTCCTCTTTTTGGGATTGGGCGTCGGAATCGGTTATTTGACGGATTCTTCTACAGATGCCAAAAACCAGGTGGCCTTAGTGACAGAAGTTCCAGCTGTCAAAGAAAGTCTCAAAGGAACTGATGGCTTGACCTTGGACTACAAGGATGAAGCTGCAGCTAAAAAAGCCATCAAGGATGAGAAAGCAGCTGCTTACCTAACGGTCGATGAAAAAGATGGCCAGCTAGAAGCCACTTATGTGGGCGACCAAGCCATGAAAACAGATTTGAAATCGCTTGTCGCTGCGAAATTAAGCCAAGTCCAACAAGGAATCAATCTAGCGCGTGCTAATCTAAGCAAAGAGCAACTAACAGCCTTGTCTCAACAGGTTTCTCTGAAAGAAAAAATTGATGAGAAAAAAGAAGGCTTGAAAATGGTGCAAACCATGGTTGCAGGTGGTCTGGGAATGTTGCTTTATATGATTTTGATCTTCTACTCTAGTATCACAGCCCAGGAAGTGGCCAGTGAAAAAGGAACCAAGATCATGGAAGTGGTCTTCTCTAGTATCAAAGCAACCGACTATTTCTTCGCACGCATGCTCGGACTCTTCGGAGTGATTTTTACCCATATTTTTGTCTATGTCGTTGGGTTAATAGCTGTTTGGATCTTTAGAGCAGATATCCCAGTTGTCAAGGATATTCTCGCTCCAAACTCTCCGATTACCCAACACCTTGCAGAGTCGATCTCGCTCAATACCGTCTTCTTCATTATCCTTGGGATCTTTATGTATGTGGTGCTCTCTGCCTTCTTAGGCTCCACAGTTGCACGACCTGAAGATTCAGGAAAAGCGATTTCGCCACTAATGATGTTAGTTATCTTTAGCTTCCTTGGGGTAACCACCTTGGGAAGTGCCGGTGATGTCTTCTTATTGAAGATCGGTTCCTACATTCCTTTCATCTCAACCTTCTTCATGCCTTTCCGTACCATTAATGGCTATGCGACTGGTCTTGAATCTTGGGCTTCATTGGGAATTGCGGTCCTCTTTACCATCGTGGGAACAGTGCTCATTGCTCGTATCTATGCGAGCCTGATCCTTCAGACCGATGACCTCGGACCATGGAAGACCATCAAACGTGCTCTTAGCTATCGCTAATTAGATAAGCTCTCAGTTACAGCTGGGGGCTTTTTGATTGCAAATTGACTTTTGCAAGCCTTTTCACTACAATAGAACTACAGAAAAGGAGGCGGACATGAACTATATTGAGTTTGCTGAAAATGAGCGTCTGTCCACGATTGTCCTTGGGATGATGCGGATCAGTCAGTTGAGTGAAGATGAGGTGGAGGCCTTGGTGGAGGCAGCCTTGTCAATTGGGATCAACACTTTTGATCTGGCGGATATCTATGGCGATGGCCAGTGTGAGCTCCTGCTGGGTAAGGTTCTCAAGCGTCGTACGGATCTTCGGGACCAGATGTGGATCCAGTCCAAGTGTGGGATTCGCAAGGACGGCTTTACCTATTTTGATTTTTCCAAAGATTATATTTTGGATTCCGTCGATGGCATCCTCGAGCGTCTGCAGATCGAGCGCTTGGATAGCCTCCTCCTTCACCGACCGGATGCCCTCATGGAGCCTGAAGAGGTGGCGGAAGCTTTTGATCAGTTGGAGCAAGCGGGCAAGGTCCGTCATTTTGGGGTGTCCAATCAAAATCCTATGATGATGGAATTGCTTAAAACGGCTGTCAAACAACCTCTCAAGGTCAACCAGTTGCAGTTGAGTGCCGCCTTTACACCGAGCTTTGAAGCTGGTTTTCATGTCAACATGGAGGGGCCAAAAGCAGCAGTTCGTGATGGTAGTGTCTTTGAGTATTGTCGCTTAACTGATACGGTGATTCAAGCTTGGTCTGTCCTCCAGCATGGCTATTTCAAGGGGAATTTTGTCGGCAAGGAAGAGTTTGCGGCCCTCAATCACGTGCTCAATGACTTGGCGAAAAAATACCAAGTCACACCGACAGCCATTGCCCTCGCTTGGGTCCTTCGCTATCCAGGTAAGATGCAGGCCGTCATCGGAACGACCAAGCCCCAGCATGTCCTTGAAGCAGGGAAAGCAGCAACAGTCACTTTGACACGCAAGGAATGGTACCAAATCTACTTGGCGGCGGGAAATGATTTGCCTTAGAATCTTGTTAGTAAACCAGTCCTCACTTATATCAGTGGGCTGGTCTTTTGCTTTATACTTTACGAATTTTTCTTGACAAGTCTTATTTTGTTATGGTATTCTTTTAGGTAACAAATGTTGCGCAACGACTGTTGCGTGAAAGGAGTCTTATGCCACCAAAAGTTAAATTTAGTAAAGAGGCTATGATTGGGACAGCTTTACAATTGGTGAGAGAAGAGGGCATGGCTAGTTTGACGGCTAGAGCATTAGCGGAGAAACTGGGAGCTACACCAAGAGTCATTTTTGGGCAATTTGCTAATATGGCTGAGTTACAAGCAGAAGTTATTGGTGCTGCGGAAATGGTCGTGGTGGAGTATATTCGCAAGGCCTTAGAAGATGAAAAGCCTTTCCGATCTGTCGGGGTTGCTTATATCCTTTTCGCCTCAAAAGAGCCCCAACTTTTTCAATTGCTTTTCCAAAATCCTAGCAAAGATCCGATTCGTCGCTTTCAAGATTTTCTTCCCATGAAGGATCATAGTTACCAATTGGTTCTGGATTCGATTGTTGCAGACTATCCTTTGACTGTAGAGGAAGCTAGTCGCTTGTACCAGCATCTATTTATCTACTCACACGGGATGGCCTCTATGGTTGCTTCTGGCATTTATCAGTTCAGCATGGAAGAAGTGATTGGTTTATTGACAGAAGTTTGTCAATCTCTCATCAAAGAAATGGTAGGAAAGAAATGATTCAACTAGAAAATGTTCACAAAAGTTACGGCCAAACCAAGGTTTTAAAAGGGATTGATTTGCAGATTCAAGACCAGGATGATGTGGTTATCCTGGGACCTTCTGGATCAGGAAAGTCAACCCTCTTAAACGTGTTATCCGGATTAGAAAAGGTAGATGAGGGGCATATTCTCATTCAAGGACAGGATTTGTCTCAACTCACGGATGCTCAATTGACAGCCTTTAGACGTGAGAAGATCGCCTTTATTTTTCAGCAGTATTATTTATTACCGAATCTCACGGTTAGACAAAATGTAAAGATGGGGGCAGACCTAGCAAACAATCATGATTTTTTGCAGATCATCGAGGATTTGGGACTTGGCGATAAGCTGGACAAGTATCCGAGTGAATTGTCGGGTGGGGAACAGCAGAGAGTGTCCATTGCTCGGGCCTTGGCCAAAAAGCCAGAGATTCTTTTCTTAGATGAGCCGACGGGAGCTCTGGATGAAGAAACAGGGCGCAAGATTCTCGACTATATCTGGAAACTGAAGGAAAAGCTGGGCTTTACCCTCATCATGGTGACGCATAACCAAAATATTGCGGATATGGCTAGAACCATCATTCGTGTCAATAGTGGCAAGATTACAGAAGTTGTGACCAATGATCAGCCTCAGACTGCCTATGAGATTGGATGGTAAGCCATGTTTTCAGTAAAAGATATTCGAAAATTAGTTGTCGTCAGTATCATTGGAGCTTGTGCGGTCTTTGTGGCTAATCTCTTCTTGAATTTTTACCTGGATATCGAACAGTTAGAGATTTCGAAAACCAATCCCATGATGCAGACCTACTATGATGCCCAGGTTTCGCTTTCCTGGATGGTAGCCATGGTCAGTGGGGTCGTCTTGTCCTTGACGTCGGTCCTTCTAATGTGTTTTTATATCAAACAATTTGTCGATGACCACAAGGAACAATTAGGAATTTTAAAGGCTTTGGGATATAGCAATGGCCAGTTGGCGAAACGATTTTGGGCCTTTGGACTCAGTTTTGGAGCTGGAGCGCTTCTTGGCTATTTTGCTTCTTTTCTCATGATGGGACATTTTTACGACTTCCGCAATGAGAAGGGGATTTTGCCAGAAATTACCATTCACTTTCACTGGCAGCTCTTGCTTGCTTTGGTGATCCTGCCAACGACCTTCTTTATGCTTCTCGCGATTAGCTATGCTAGAAGACAACTACAAACGCCGGCGCTTCGCTTATTGAAAAAATCTCCAAGTCCGATCAAGGTCAAAAGGAGAAAGAAGGCTCCCAAAAAAGACAAATCCTTCCTAAAAGAGCTATCTTCGTCACTGATTTGGGGGAGAAAATCTATCTTGTTTTTTGTGGTCTTTGGATCCATGTGTTTTGCGGCCATGGTTCAATTGTCCTTTGGCCTCAGGGATTACACAGATGATATCATCCAAACCATGATGATCATGATTGGCTTGATCCTTTCTTTCTCGATTCTCTTTTTGTCATTGGGGATTGTTGTCTCAGAAAGCCGCGAAACCTTGGCTCTTATGAAGGCATTTGGCTACACCGATCGTGAATGCCAAAGTCATATTCTCGCTCCCTATCGTTTTTGGGCTTATTTAGGATTTGTTCTTGGGACAGCTTATCAATATGGCATCATGGAAATCTTGATCAGTGTGATCAAAGATACGGTTCCTGAAAAGATTGAGCATCACTTTGATGGGAATGTGTGCTTCTGGACCTTGATTGGCTTTGCTGTAGTTTACGAAAGCCTCTTTTATCTATCCAACAGAAAACTCCAAAAACAAACCATCAAAGAAGTGCTCTTAGCTGAATAAATAGAAAAGAGAGTGGGACAGAAATTTGTAATTCGTTAGAATTTGATTTCGTCGTCCCACCTCCGCACAGTTGAGTAGGGCTGTAAAAGCTGATGAAATCAGCGTAGTAGAGCCCACTCAACCACTGCGTCTTGCTCGACAATCTAAAGACAATTGAGAGGCCAGGACTTTTGTCCCAGCCTTTTTCTTGTAGAATCATTGACAGGGAGAGGCTTTTCCGCTATTCTAGGGGAATAAAAGAAAGGAAAGAGAGACAGCATGAAACGGAGTTATTGGCAGGACCTGAAGGGGGCCTTTTACTTAATCTGGCGCAACAAATGGTCCTTTATCTCTGTGGGGATCCTTTTGCAGTTTGTCGTTGGCATTGGGGCTGCGGCCTTGAGCTGGGTCTTTCAACTGGCCCTCCTCTTATCGGGTGAGTCCAACATTGATAAGAACAACCTTGTCTCTGTCATGAGCCATCCCTTGAGCTTGCTGGCTCTTTTGATCTTTATCATGGTTTTTGCTTTCTTATTTATGCTGGAGATGCGGACCCTGATTTCGGTCATTTACCTGTCGCGAACCGATCGGCACTTGTCCTTTAAAAAGGTGCTAGGCCAATCATTTGGTCGCTTGAAGGATCTAGTGGGGAGAAACCTGCTTTACTTTCTGCTCTATCTCCTTTTGACCTTGCCTGTCGCAGGCGTCTTGATTGGATCGACTCTGACAGATGGTCTTTACATTCCAACCTTTATCACAGGGGAGTTTGAAAAGACCACGATTGGCTCCATCGGGCTCTTAGTGGTGCAGCTGACCTTTATCTATCTCAATCTTCGCCTCATCTATACGGTTCCTAACCTCGTGGTAGAGGAGCTGCCATTTGGTCGTGCTTTGAAAAAAAGCTGGAGCATGACCAAGAGAGGAGGCTTTCGTCTCTTATGGAGAATTCTGTCCTTTGAGTTTCTCTTAACCTTTCTAGGGATTTTATTGATTTTGGGTCTGGTCTTTACCTTGACCGTAATCGATAAAGAAGGTCAGTATTTTTGGGTGGAGACCATCTTTTTGGTCTTGATTCGGACCTTCCTGTTCATATTCACAGTCTTGACAAAGGTGGGATCGCTCGGCATCATCTTGGATTCTGCATGGGAAGTACCGAGCCGTTCGGTCATGCACTCGAAAGGTAGTCGAAAGATGAAGGGGCTCTTTGCTCTGACAGTGGTCTTTCTCATGGTCCAATCGGGGATCTCAGTCTTTGAACTGGCAACCCTAAAGGTGAATGATCAGATCAAGCTCATCGCCCATCGTGGCGATGTCTCTAAAGGGGTAGAAAATTCCCTGGAAGCCCTAGAAGCAGCAGCCAAGGGAAAGGCGGCTTATGCAGAGATGGATATTCTTCTCACCAAGGACCATCAATTTGTTGTCATGCATGACTACAACCTCAAGCGCCTGGCTGGGGTGGACAAGGATGTGAAAGATATGACCCTAGCTGAGGTGCAAGGCCTCAAAATTCAGCAGGATGGTCACACGAGTCATATCCCTTCTTTTGAAGAATATGTAAAACGGGCCAAAGAATTGAAGATGAAGCTCTTGGTCGAGCTTAAGCCTCACGGTGCAGAACCGGAAAACTACGTGGATCTTTTCGTCCAGAAGATGCGGGACTTGGGGAACGAGAAAGACTATCCGGCTATGTCTTTGGATCTGTCGGTCATGGAAAAGGTCGAGAAAAAAGCCCCTGAAATCAAGACCGGCTACGTCATTCCGATTCAATTCGGCCGCTTTCAAAACGATTCGGTCGACTTCTTTGCGATTGAAGATTTTTCCTATCAGGAGGATTTAGTGACCCAGGCCCATGAGATGAAAAAAGAGCTCTATGTCTGGACCATCAATGACAAACAGAAGTTGACGAAGTATTTGCAACAACCCATTGATGGCTTGATTACGGATGAATTGACAGTGGCACAAAGACTGAAAAAGGATTTGAAACAAAACAAGTCCTACTTTGATCGCTTCTTGAATCTCGTCGCTACGTCTAAGGAAGAATAAGACAGGATACGCTTAGAGAGAGTGGGACAGAAATCGGTCATTCGTTAGAATTCGATTTCGTCGTCCCACCTCCGCACAGTTGAGTAGGGCTGTAAAAGCTGATAAAATCAGCGTAGTAGAGCCCACTCAGCCACTGCGTCTTGCTCGACAATCCAAAAACAATTGAGAGGCTAGGACTTTTGTCCCAGCCTCTTTTGTACTAGATCAACAGAAAAACGGATGCTGTCTAAAAATCTTGCATTTTTTGGCAATTTAGGTTACAATGAAGACTATAAAAAACGCGTAATCCCTAGGGTCTTTCCCTCAGGGAATTTTGTGTGTTTTGACCTATTTTCGATGGAAAGAAGCTTTGCTTCTACCGCAGGAAAAAGTATGAATAACATTGGAGGTAATAATGATTCGATCCTTAATTTCCGAGATCAAAGAATTCAAGAAGCCCTCGATTTTGGCTTCCTTGTTCATGGTCTTTGAAGTCATGTTTGAGATTTCGATTCCCTTTGTCATGGCGAGTCTTTTGGACCAAGGTGTTCAACAAAGAAACATGAACAATATTTTGTTTTACGGTGGGCTCATGCTGGTCTGTGCCTTTCTCTCCCTCTTTTGTGGGATGCAGTCGGCTCGTTATGGCGCCTATGCATCGGCTGGTTTTGCCAAAAACCTTCGTCGGGCTATTTTCAAAAAGGTTCAAACCTTCTCATTTGAGAATATTGATCAGTTCTCATCAGGTGGGTTAGTCACTCGGATGATGACGGACGTGACCAATGTGCAAAATGCCTATCAAATGGTCATTCGGATCTGTGTTCGGGCACCGCTTAATTTGATCTTTGCTATTGTGGCTTGTTTCATGATCAATGCGGAAATGGCCATGATTTTTGTCTATGTGACCATCTTTTTGGCAGCTGTCTTAAGCATCATCATGAAGATTGTTTATCCGCTCTTCACAGAAGTATTTGAAGCTTATGACAATCTCAACAACAGCATTCAAGAAAACATCACCAATATGCGGGTGGTGAAGTCCTACGTTAAGGAAGCAGATGAAACGGTTAAATTCAAGAAGGCTTCTCGTCGAATTTATAACATGTTTATGAAGGCTATCCGTGTCGTTGTCTTGAGTAGCCCAGCTATGATGCTTTCCATGTATGCTTCTTTCCTTTTGATTTCTTGGATCGGGGCTCATCTGATCGTTGGTGGTCAACTCTCTACTGGGAATTTGACCTCTATGTTTAGCTACACCATGACCATTCTCATGTCGCTCATGATGTTCATGATGATCTTTGTCATGTTGTCAATTTCCATGGCCTCTGTCGAGCGGATCAATGAAGTCTTAACGACCAAAACGACGATTGACTCTCCAGAAAATGGGATCAAAGAAGTCGCTGATGGTTCGATCAACTTTGAGGATGTGACCTTTGCTTATACCGATGAAAATGGCGACAAGACCCATGTCTTACAAGGGATTAATCTTTCCATTCGTTCAGGGGAAGTGATTGGTATCTTGGGAGGAACAGGATCAGGGAAATCAAGCTTGGTTCAGTTGATTCCTCGTCTCTATGATGTTGAGTCTGGTCGGGTGACAGTAGCAGGCCACGATGTCAAAGAATACGATCTTGATTCCCTTCGTAAGCAAGTGGCCATGGTTCTTCAGACCAATGTTCTTTTCTCTGGTACGATTAAAGAAAATATGCGCTGGGGAAATAAGGATGCGACGGATGAAGAGATCATTGCAGCTTGTAAGATTGCCCAAGCCGATGAATTTATTCAAGATTTCAAAGAGGGTTATGACACCATGATTGAGCGTGGGGGATCCAATGTTTCTGGTGGTCAACGCCAGCGTCTCTGTATCGCGCGTGCCCTTCTCATGAATCCGAAGATTTTGATCTTGGATGATTCGACTTCAGCGGTCGATACCAAGACGGATAGTTTGATCCGTCAAGGATTGGCAACCAGCTTGAAAGAGACTACCAAAATCATCATTGGTCAACGGATTTCCTCTATTCAAGATGCAGATCGCATCATCGTGATGAATGATGGCCAAATCGATGCGATCGGTCGTCACGAGGAATTGCTTGCGACCAATGCCATCTACCAAGAAGTATATGAAATGCAAACACAAGGGAAAGGAGAAGCAGATGAAAACTAAGAAAAAAGCAAATCTAGGCTCTATCCTTCGCCTGCTCGACTTCCTTTGGAAAAACTACAAGGTATCCTTGATTGTTTCCTTTATCTTAATCATTCTATCGTCTCTTGCGACGGTCAATGTAACAGCTTCGATTCAGTCCTTGGTCGATGTCTATGTGGAGCCCATGCTTACAAGTAATAGCCATGATTTTGGACCGCTCTTGTCCTTCTTAACACGAGTCGGTTTGATCTGTTTGATCGGGGTACTTGCCAACTATGGCTTTACCTTGATTATGGCGACTGTTTCACAAGACTCACTTAGAAGTCTTCGAAATCAGTTGTTTGCCCGCATGCAAAAACTGCCAGTTCGTTACTTTGATACCCACCAACACGGGGACATCATGTCCATCTATACCAATGATATTGATGCTCTTCGCCAAGCGATTGAACAGTCCATTCCTCAACTTCTATCCTCAGCAATTACCATCCTTGGGGTAACGATTACCATGCTGACGGTTAGTCCACTCTTGTTCTTGATTGTTCTCTTCATGGTTATCGTCATGGTCTTTATCATCAAGGATGTTTCTGGCAAGTCAGGTCGTTACTTCGGGGCCCAACAAAAGAACTTGGGGATTGAGAACGGCTTTATTGAAGAAATGATGTCTGGTCAAAAAGTGGTCAAGGCCTTTGTGCATGAAAGAGAAAGCATTGAAGATTTTGACCGCATCAATGATCAACTCTTTGAATCTTCCTACCAGGCCAACCGCTATGCCAATGTCCTCATGCCGATTCTTGGGAACTTGGGAAATGTTTCCTTTGTTCTAACAGCCTTGATCGGGGGACTCTTTGCGCTAAACGGCGTTGGTGGTTTAACCATTGGTGGTCTCATGGCCTTCTTACAATTGAACCGTTCCTTCACAGGTCCCATTGCCCAAGTTTCTCAACAATTGAACTTTGTCCTCATGGCCTTGGCTGGTGGAGATCGTGTCTTTGATCTCTTGGATGAAGAAGAAGAGGTCGACCTTGGAAAAGTGACGCTGGTCAATTATGAACTGGTCGATGGAGAAATGGTTGAAACCGATCAGAAAACTAACAAGTGGGCTTGGAAACACCCTCGTCCAAATGGCAGCTACCAGTTGGTCAAACTGGTGGGGCATGTGGTCTTTGACCATGTTGATTTCTCCTATGATGGGAAAAAGCAGATCCTAAAAGGTATCAATCTCTATGCGGATAAGGGTCAAAAAGTGGCCTTTGTCGGTGCAACCGGTGCGGGTAAGACCACCATTACAAACTTGATCAACCGATTCTATGATATCCAATCCGGAATGATTACTTATGATGGGATCGATATCAAATTGATCGAGAAAGATTCTCTTCGTCGCTCTCTTGGAATCGTTCTTCAAGATACCCACTTATTCACTGGTACGATTGCGGAAAACATTGCTTATGGCCGTGCCGATGCATCGCGTGAGGAGATCCTTGAGGCGGCTCGGATTGCCAATGTGGATTCCTTTGTTAAGCATTTGGATCAGGGCTATGAAACGGTCTTGACGGATGATGGGGCTGGCCTTTCAAATGGTCAACGACAATTGATCGCCATTGCCCGTGCAGCCCTTGCCAATGCACCGGTCTTGATTCTGGACGAAGCGACGTCTTCGATTGACTCTCGGACAGAGAAGATGGTGCAAGAAGGGATGGACCGCCTGATGGAAGGTCGGACTGTCTTTGTCATTGCCCACCGTCTGTCGACAATTGTCAATTCCGATGTCATCATGGTGATGGACCATGGACGCATCATCGAGCGAGGCAATCATGCTTCCTTGATGGCAGAAAAAGGAACCTATCACCGTTTGTACACCGGTGGACTTGAAATTGATTAAGATAAAAAGCTTGAGCGCTGGCTCAGGCTTTTTGCTTATTTATCAAGTAATTCTTGGATTAAGTCTTCCATAGCAGCTGGTTCTGTTTTGGAGGAGAAGCGTTGGGCGACTTGGCCTTGTCGGTCGATGACAAATTTTGCAAAGTTCCATTCGATGCGTTTGCCCAGTGGTCCAGTTGCTTGGCTTTTGAGCCAGTCATAAAGAGGAAGGGCTTCTTTACCATTGACCTTGGCTTTAGCGAATCGTGGAAAGGTGGTCTGGTAGTTGAGGCTACAGAAGCTATTGATTTCTTCTGCAGTTCCTGGGGCTTGCCCCATGAATTGGTTACAGGGGATATCTAGGATTTCCAGCCCCTTTTCCTGGTAGCGCAGGTAGAGATCTTGCAGTCCTTGGTATTGCGGGGTTAGGCCACAGCCTGTTGCTGTATTGACCACGATGAGGACCTTACCTTGGTAGTGGGAAAGAGAAATTTCTTCCCCTTGCTGGTTTTCTAAAGAAAAATCATAAATGCTGGTCATCGGGATCGTCCTTTCTGTTTCTTTAGCTTTTATTGTAGCACAAATGTCCTAAAATTGGGGCAAGAGGAGCATGACTTCTTGCTTTAGTCCCTCCTGTGAAAATGATATAATAAGAAGATAATAAGCTCTCAAGAAAGTGCCCAAAGGAGAACGGATCGGATGAAATTACTCTATACGGATGTTCGGACCCCCTTGACCCAGGTCCTGACGCAAGAAGCCGTAAGGTTAGTAGAAGATGGCAAGCGTGTGTTTTACATTGCACCTAACTCTCTTTCCTTTGAAAAAGAAGCCAAGGTCTTGTCCTATTTAGAAGGTCAGGCTTCTTTTGCCATAACCGTTACGCGCTTTGCTCAAATGGCCCGTTATTTCATTCTGAATCAGGTTTTTGAGGAGCAAGCCTTAGATGACATCGGACTAGGCATGTTATTTTTTAAAGCTCTTTCCTACATGAAGGAGCAGGATCTTAAAGTTTACGGAGCCCTGCGCAAGGATCCTCAGTTTATCCAGCAACTGGTTCAGCTCTACCATGAATTACTGACAGCCCAGATGGATTTTACAGATTTAGAGTTGCTCGGGGAAGCTGAAAAAAGAGAGGATCTCATAGCGATTTTTGAAGCTGTCTCTGAGATGCTGGTCCAGCACCAGTATGAATCCCAGTCCAAGATTGCCGTTTTCCTCAACCAGGTCGAAGAAGGGCAGCTGGAAGAGCAATTACAGGATGTGGCGATCGTCGTCGATGGCTTCACGCGTTTTTCTGCAGAAGAAGAGGCTTTGATTGGTCTCCTTCACCGAAAAGGAGTGGAGATTGTCATCGGAGTCTATGCCAGTGAAAAAGCCTACCGGGCAAGCTTTAGAGAGGGAAATCTTTACCAAGCCAGTGTTGACTTTCTCCTCCAGCTGGCAAAGACTTTCCAAGTTCAGCCTCAGTATTGTGGGCAAGCGATCGAAGATTCCTTTAGTCGCATGACGCGTATGTTAGAAGCGCGCTACGATTTTTCACAAGTGGAAAATGAGCTGGAGGACCAAGATCGAACCGCTGTCCAACTCTGGCAAACCAATACGCAAAAAGAAGAGTTGGAATTTGTTGCCAAATCCATCCGTCAGCGTCTTCATGATGGGGCCCGCTATCGGGATATTCGGGTCTTGTTAGGCGATGTGGAAGCTTATCAACTGCAACTCAAGACCATTTTTGATCAGTATCAGATCCCCTTTTACTTGGGACGAAGTGAAGCTATGGTCCACCATCCCTTGATTCAGGTCATTGAATCGCTAGGGCGGATCAAACAGTTCAATTACCAGACAGAAGATGTCATCAATCTATTGAAAACGGGTCTGTATAGTGATCTGACGCAAGCAGAAGTCGATGCTTTTGAGCAATACCTTCGCTTTGCGGAAGTAAAGGGTGCTACAAAATTTCACAAGCCTTTTACTAGCAATCGTCAGGGCAAGTTTAATTTGGAAAAGCTTAATACTCTCCGAGAACGCGTCGTAGAACCTCTAGTCCCTTTCTTTTCACAGCGCAAACAAAAGGTGACCCAACTCTTAACCACCTTTACAGAGTTTCTGCAAGAGGCCCAGCTTTCTCAGAATCTACAAGCTTTGATCAAGGATCTAGCCTTGGAGGAGCAGGAGCGCTATGACCAGGTCTGGAAGGCCTTCCTCCACGTCTTAGAGGAGTTGAACCTGGTCTTTGAGGACCAAGAGCTGACAGTGGATGACTTTCTAGCTCTCCTCTTATCGGGGATGCAATTGTCTCAATACCGGACAGTTCCTGCTACGGTCGATGTGGTGACGGTTCAGTCCTATGACTTGATTGAACCCTTGACAGCGCCTTACGTTTACGCGATCGGGCTGACCCAGGAGCGTTTTCCAAAGATCGCTCAGAACACCTCTCTACTCAGTGAAGAAGAGCGCCAGCAGCTGAATGAGGCCACCCAAGAAGGAGCAGAGCTCCAGGTGGTGACCAGCGAAAATCTCAAGAAGAATCGCTTTGTGGCGGTTTCGCTCCTCAATGCGGCGACCAACCAACTGGTCCTATCGGCCCCTAGCTTGGTCAATGAAATGGAAGATAGTGTCTCTCCTTACCTTGTCGAATTGACCAAGGAACCTATTGCCATCGAGTGGACGACCAAACAAGCCCAAGCCTCGAGTGATGATATCGGGACCTACCGAGCCCTTTTAGCGCGCGTGATCGAACTCCATCAAGAAGAAATTACGAGTGAGTTGTCTCCTGAAGAAGCCAGCTTTTGGGGTGTGGCGGTACGGGTCTTGCGCAAGAAATTAGCCGCTGAAGGCATCCAGATTCCTCAAATTTCAACGGAATTAAAGAGCCGTCAGCTTCAGTCGGATACGCTTCAAGCGCTCTACCCTGAGGGCAAAGCCTTGACCTTATCCGCTTCTGCCTTGAATGAATACTACAAGCACCAGTATGCCTTTTATCTGCGCTATGTCTTGGGCCTACAAGAAGACGAAACCATCCGGCCAGATGCCCGCAGTCATGGGAATTTCTTGCATCGGATCTTTGAAAGAGTCTTAAAAGATAGCTCCGATCAAGCGTTTGATCAGCGTTTAAGCGAGGCGATTCGAGAAACCAGCCAGGAAGCAGAGTTCCAGCAATTGTATGGAGAAAATGGAGAGACCGAGTTTATTCGCAACTTGCTTCTTGATACCGCGAAAACAACGGGGCGTGTCCTCGCCCAGCAAAATGGGATCGAGACCATCGGTGAGGAGATCCTCTTTGGTGGAAGTACCCACACCTCTTATCCATTGTCCGATGGCCGTCTCCTGCAGCTACGAGGCAAGGTGGACCGTATTGATCAATTGAGGGATCGGGGAGCCCTCGGAGTCGTGGACTATAAGTCCAGTCTGACGCAATTTCACTATGACAAGTTCTTTAATGGACTGAATTCTCAATTGCCGACCTATCTTTCTGCCATTCAGGATTTGAAGAAATACCAAGAGGAGCAGGGGATTTTTGGAGCCATGTATTTGGAAATGGGAGATCCTGTGGTGGATCTGAAAAAGACCAAGACAGTAGAGGATGCCATCAACCAAACCATGAAAAGTCAACAGTACAAGGGGCTCTTTATGGCAGATCAGGCGCCTTATCTGGGCGAGGCCTATGACAAAAACAAGGCCATGATGCTGAGTAAGGAGGAACTGGACTTGCTCCTCTTGTACAACGCTTATCTCTATAAAACAGCAGCAGAAGGGATCCTCAAGGGGCAATTTGCCATCAATCCCTATAGTGAAAATGGGCGCAATATCGCACCATTCGTGGAGCAGTTTAAATCCATCACAGGCTTTGAAGCGGATCGTCACCTAGGTCAGGCACGGTTCTTGACCAAACTAGATCAAAAAGGAATACGCGGTGAAAAGGTGAAAGCCGCTTGGATCGAGAAGATGAAGGAGGTCTTGAACAAATGATCAAACAAGCATTTTTGACAAGAGAAGAAATCAAGGCCCTTCAGGACCAAGAGGCAGCTTCTACCAAAGAGCAAAAGCGGACACCAGAACAGATCGATGCCATCTATAGTTCGGGTACCAATATCTTGGTGTCGGCCTCTGCTGGATCAGGAAAGACCTTTGTCATGGTGCAGCGGATACTGGATCAAATGCAGCGAGGCATTTCGATTAAGGAGCTCTTTATCTCGACCTTTACGGTCAAGGCAGCAGGGGAGCTCAAGGAGCGTTTGGAAAGTGAACTTGGAAAAGCCCTGCAAGCGAGTGATGATCCAGAGCTCAAGCAACACCTGGCCCGTCAAATCGCAGATGTCGCCACCAGCGATATCGGAACCATGGATTCCTTTACCCAAAAGGTCCTAACGCGCTATGGCTATTTGCTTGGGTTGGCGCCTCAGTTTCGCATTTTACAAAATGCTAGTGAGCAGCGCCTCTTACAAAATGAAGTCTTTCAAGCTGTTTTTGACCGCTATTACCAGGGGGAAAATCAAGAGGCCTTTGTCCAGATGGTCAAGAATTTCACGAGACAGCGCAAAAATTTATCCTTGTTTAAAGAACAGATCTACCAGATCTATGACTTTCTTCAGTCGACCAGTGATCCGGAGAAATGGCTGGAAGAGCATTTCCTAAAAGGTTATGAAGAGACCGATTTTGACCAGGTGGAAGCTACTCTGATGGAGAGCATCCAGCAGGCCCTTTATGAGGCAGAGAGCTTTTTTGCCTTTCATTTGTCCAATGAAGGTCAAGCATTTGGCAAGGCCAAATATTTGGAAGCGGTGCAAGAGGTGCTCGATCAGATTGGAAGCCTGACAGGTCGCACCAATAAAGAGCAACTGACCTCTGTCCTAAAGGCGGTCGTGGCGATTAGTCGGGCTTCAAATGGGGGAGCCTTGACCAATAGAGCTCGTAAGGAAGAGTTGAAAGAGTTAGTCACGGCTTATAATCAGGATAAAACCATACATATCAATCGCCTCAGAGACTTGGAAAATCAGCTCTATCAGCTGGAATTTCAACAAGCCTACCACCAAGAAGAAGGCCCCATGCTCTCCTTGCTACGGGACTTTATCAGAGACTTTGCTCGCGCTTATCTGGAGCGAAAAATCCAAGAAAAAGCTTATGAATTTGGGGATATTAGTCATTTTGCCATTCAAATTTTAGAGCAATTCCCAGAGGTGAGACAAGCCTTTCAAGAGCGTTATCATGAGGTCATGGTCGATGAGTACCAGGATACCAACCATACCCAAGAGCGGATGTTGGATTTGCTGTCAAATGGCCACAATCGCTTTATGGTGGGGGATATCAAGCAATCCATTTACCGCTTCCGTCAGGCAGATCCACAGATTTTCAATGATAAATTTAAAGCCTTCCAAGAAGAAGGGGCGAAAGGGCGGTTGATCCTCCTCAAGGAAAATTTCCGGAGTCATGTGGAGGTATTGGACGCGACCAATGATGTCTTTCGCCATTTGATGGACGAAGAGGTGGGCGAGATTGACTACAATCAAACCCACTATCTAGTTGCAGGAAGCGACAAGCAGCGGATGGCCTTGCCACAACATCGAGCAGAATTTTTGCTTTATGATGGCACCCAAGACCAGGAAGAAAAGAACGAAGACGAGGAAGCTGCTTCTGGACTCGAGACGGTTTCCAAGGGAGAAATTCTCCTTGTCATCAAAGAAATTTTACGCCTTCATCGGGTAGAAAAAGTGCCCTTTAAAGAGATCACTCTCTTGACCGCGACTCGAACTCGAAATGACGCGATTCTGGAAGCCTTTGACCAGTATCGTATCCCGATTGTGGCAGATAGCGGACAGGCGCATTATCTTGAGTCGCTGGAAGTGATGGTCATGCTGGATACCTTGCGGACCATTAACAATCCCTTGCATGATTATGCCTTAGTGGCCCTTATGAAATCCCCCATGTTTGACTTTGATGAAGATGAATTGGCACGGATTTCCTTGCAGACCCTTCCAGAGCAAAAGCAAGTGGCCTTCTACCACAAGGTCCAGTTAGCCCTTGAAAAAACTGCAGAGCATGCAAATCTGATTGATGCCAAGCTCTCAGCTAAAATCGAGAACTTCCTCAAGGTTTTATCTACTTGGAGAGCTGCTGCCAAGACCTCTTCGCTCTATGATTTGCTGTGGAAAATCTATGAGGATCGCTATTACTATGACTATGTCGGCGCCCTTCCAAATGGGGCCCAGCGCCAGGCCAATCTCTATGCCTTGACGCTTCGGGCCAATGATTATGAGAAGGCCAGCTTTAAGGGCTTGTCGCGCTTCATTGCCATGATCGACAAGGTGATCGAAAATGAACACGATTTGGCTAGCGTACCTCTTGCGGCTCCAAAAGATGCCGTCCAGCTCATGACCGTCCATAAGAGTAAGGGGCTGGAATTCAAGTATGTCTTTATTCTCAATATGGACAAGGCTTTTAACCGTAAGGATCAATCGGGGCCAATTATTCTCAGTCGTCAAAAAGGGATTGGCTTTAAATATGTTGCGAACTTGCCGGTTGAGACAGAAAATCCAGCTGCTCCAGAGACTATTCGCCTGCAGATCGAAACACCTTGCTACCAACGCAATGTGGAAGAAACAAAATTGGCCACGATTTCTGAGCAGATGCGTCTTCTTTATGTCGCCATGACACGGGCTGAGCTCAAGCTCTATCTTGTCGGAAAAGGCCGGGAGGACAAACTGCGTGATACTGATTGGGGGACTAGTCGCAATGGCAAATTGGATCCAGAGAAGCGAAAAGAATGGACCTCTTATCAGGACTGGCTCTTTGCTATTCAAGATGTGTTTACCAAAAATACCCTGGCCTATGACACGCGTTTTGTGACAGATGAAGACCTGACACCAGACCAGTTGGAACCACTAGAGAAGGAGAAGGATTCCCGGCTTGATCAGCTCAAGGATGTCCGTCAGTCAGAGGATATTCGTCGGGCCTTGGATATCTTGGAAAATGTTGATCGGCTCAATCAGCTCTATGCTCCGGCCATTCATTTACCAATTGTTCGTACACCAAGTCAGATCAAGAAATTCTACGAGCCGGTCATGGATGCCAATGGCGTCCAGATCATGGATGCGAAGACTATGACGCCTGACTTTGAGCTGCCAACTTTTGGTCAAGAAAAAGCCGTGACAGGAGCCCAAGTCGGTAGTGCTGTCCATGAACTCATGCAGCGCGTGCCTCTTGGAGAAGAAATCACGCTGGATACGCTGCATCAAGCCTTGGAGCAAGTTCAAGCAGAGCCAGCGGTCAAAGCGCGCATCAAGCTAGAGGCCATCCTTGCTTTCTATGAGACGCCTTTGGGGACCTTGCTTCAAAAAGAGGCCTCTCGAGTCCGTCGCGAAGCTCCCTTTGCCATGCTGAAGAAAGATCCAGCCAGTGGAGAGGACTTCGTCGTGCGGGGGATCCTGGATGGTTACGTGGTGCTAGAAGACCGGATCCTGCTCTTTGATTATAAGACGGATCACTACAAGGTTCCTAGCCAATTGGTCGAACGCTACCGGGATCAGCTCGATCTCTATGCAGAAGCTCTTCGTCGTTCTTATGGCAAAGAGCAAGTAGAAAAATACCTCGTGCTTCTAGGTGGCCCCCATCTAGAAGTGGTGAAAGTGGAGTAAATCATGGCAATTGCACAGGAAAACATCGAACGGATCCAAAGAATGGAAGGTTATTTGAATGACTATGCCAAAACTTTGGAAGAAACTAAAAAAGCAGTGGATCAGCTAAGAGAGCATCAAGAAAGCTATATCCAACTTCGCGATTATTATAGTAGTCAGGTCTATTTTGATGATTTGGACTTGTCCAATCAAGCTGACTTTCCAGCAGATCTACCATGTGGTGTCTTGTCCGAAGATGCCGTCTATGATTTATTGGACGAGCATTTTCAGATGGGAGTCGAACTCTTGGAGATCGCAACGAAAATGATCAAAGAACGCTGAAATCATTATTTATATTTTATCTTTCCTTAGGTGACGGCGGACGCTAGGTGAAATTATCCAGTGGATGATTTCAGCAATCCAGGAAGTTCCATAGCTAATTATTGAGCCCCTTCGCTCTTGAAATTCTTAGCTCAGGCTAAAACAGTTCCCCGAACTGTTTTACTCTCAATAATTCCGAGTACCTGAAACAGCTCCTGTTTCAGGTACTTTTGTCACTGCGGAAAGAAAAATATGTAAATGATGACATAGAGAATTGTGGGATTACTTGACTAATTCATTGGATATTTCGACTGACTTATTAAAATGTAAAAGCAACTAACAATCACACAAAAAAAGCTCCGGTTTTCCGGAGCTTTTTGAATGATTAGTGTGAGACACGGCGACGTGCTGCTTTTTTGCGGTTTTCTTCGATGAAAGCTGCTTTCTTTTCTTCTGGCTCGATTACTTTTTTCTTGAATGTGTAAACTGCACCTGCGACAGCAGCAACTGTACCAGCAACACCAGTAACAAAACCTTTACCAAATCCTTTAGCCATGAGAATTTCTCCTTTTCTGAACTTTAAATATTTATGTTATAATATATGGTAACGAAAAAACGTGAATTTTGCAAGGAAAAACGATGAAAACCAAGATAATTGTGATTGTGGGACCAACTGCTGTTGGGAAAACAGCTCTTGCGATCGATTTAGCGCAAGCCCTCAATGGTGAAATTATCAGTGGCGATAGCCAGCAAGTCTATCGCAAGCTGGATATTGGAACAGCCAAGGCGACACCAGAAGAGCAAGCTGCAGCTCCCCATCATTTGATCGATGTGCGAGAGGTGACCGAGTCTTACTCGGCTTTTGATTTTGTAAGAGAAGCTAAGGCTGCGATTGAGGATATCACAGCCCGAGGCAAGCTTCCTATCATTGCAGGTGGGACGGGTCTTTACATCCAAAGTTTGCTCGAAGGTTATCATCTAGGTGGTGAAGTTCCTCATGAAGAGATTCTGGCCTATCGCGCTCAATTAGACGTGCTGTCGGATGAAGACTTGTACCAAAGAGTGGCGGAGCAAGGACTTGTGACTCCTCAGCTCAATCGCCGTCGGGCCATGCGGGCTCTTGAAATTGCGCATTTTGGGCAGGACCTCGCAAACGAAGAGACCGATTATGAACCCTATCTCATCTGTCTAGATGATGAACGGTCCTTGATCTATGATCGCATCAATCGCAGGGTTGATCGCATGCTAGAGGAAGGCTTGCTGGATGAAGCTCGATGGCTCTATGATGACCATCCGGAGGTTCAGGCAGCTAAAGGGATTGGCTACAAGGAACTCTTTCCTTACTTTAAGGGAGAGCAGAGCCTTGAGGAAGCCAGTGAGATCCTCAAGCGCAATACGCGGCGTTTTGCCAAACGGCAGCTGACCTGGTTTCGAAATCGGATGGAAGTAAAATTTTACGCCATTTCTGCCCCCCACTTCAAGGGGCAGGTTCTTGCAGATGTAAAGGAGTTTTTACAGCATGATTGAAACAGAAAAAAAACAAGAACGCATCCTTTTGGTCGGTGTGGAACTTCAAGGCATGAACAATTTTGATATGTCAATGGAGGAGTTGGCGAGCCTGGCTAAAACAGCTGGTGGAGATGTTAGGGGCTCCTACACACAAAAGCGGGAGAAATACGATACCAAGACCTTTGTCGGCTCAGGAAAACTAGAAGAAATCGCTCAAATGGTCGAAGCAGATGAGATTACGACCGTGGTGGTCAATAACCGCTTGACCCCGCGTCAAAATGTCAACTTAGAAGAAATCCTTGGGGTTAAGGTCATTGACCGGATGCAGTTGATTTTAGATATCTTTGCCATGCGGGCTAGGAGTCATGAAGGGAAGTTGCAGGTACACTTGGCCCAGCTCAAATACCTCTTGCCACGCCTTGTCGGTCAAGGGATCATGCTCAGCCGTCAGGCTGGGGGAATTGGTTCTCGTGGTCCAGGGGAAAGTCAGTTGGAGTTGAACCGCCGGAGCGTTCGCAATCAAATCACCGATATCGAGCGCCAGCTCAAGGCTGTTGAAAAGAACCGGGAAACCCTTCGTGAAAAACGCTTGGAATCACCTGTCTTCAAGATTGGTTTGATCGGCTATACCAATGCAGGAAAGTCGACCATTATGAATCAGCTGACCAGTAAGAGCCAGTATGAAGCCGATGAACTCTTTGCGACTTTGGATGCCACAACCAAGAGCATCCACCTAACAGGCAATCTGCAAGTGACCCTGACCGATACGGTTGGCTTTATTCAGGACTTGCCAACAGAGTTGGTATCGAGCTTTAAGTCGACCCTGGAAGAAAGTAAGAATGTGGATCTCTTGGTCCATGTCATCGATGCTTCCGATCCCAATCATGAAGAGCATGAAAAGACCGTTCTCTCTATCATGAAAGACTTAGATATGCTGGAGATTCCTCGCTTAACCCTCTACAACAAAGCGGATAAAGTAACGGACTTTACCCCAACCCAGACACCTTTTAGCTTGATTTCAGCTCGCTCTGAGACAGCCCGTGAGGATCTGCAGGCTTTGTTCCTAGAAAAACTGAGAGAACTCTTTGTTCCCTTTACTATTCGCGTTCCCTTTTCAAAATCCTATCGGATACATGACTTAGAGACGGTCGCGATCATTGACCAGCGCGAATTTGAAGAAGACGTCGAGGTCATTCAAGGCTATATCGCAGAGAAAAATAAGTGGAAGTTGGAAGAATTTTATGACGGATTACGTTGATTTAGCAATAAAATATGGGGGCTATACCAGTCTCGATCGGGTCTATCTGAAAAATCTATTAAGCACGATCCCTGAGGAATTGCGGCTCCGTGTGATTACACCTCCCCCAAGTGTGATCAATGCTTATTTCGCTGAGCTCTACCAAAAGAAGAGTCCCAAGGAGGCCATGGATTATTTCTTGGACTTGAGCCGAGCATTTGACTTATTCACAGTTCAGCAAAGTTTTGATGAACAAAAACCTTTTATCCGCCTCAACTTATCAGGTAAGTCTTATGGATTGGCTTACGTAAATGAAGAGCTAGCCTGTGTCTTTGCTGAAGATCCAGCAGAGGATATCAACCCTGCCATTTTATTCGAAATTGCAGAGATCTTTCCACATTGTTTGGTCTTTGAAAAAGATGATAAGATCTGCTTGCAAGAGGCTGAACCAGAAGTGGTCACTAAAACAGAAGCCCTCTCAGCCCTGACTGATTTGATGACCTTGGAAGATGGACGCTTGAAACTGTCAGGATATAACCAAGAAGAGCTTCTCGAGCTAGCGCAAGCCTACCCAGGCGACCTTTCTTTCCGTTCAGAGAACCGGACGGCCATGATTTATATAGATAGAAAGTAGACAATGGACATTCAATTTTTAGGAACGGGAGCTGGGCAACCCTCAAAATCCCGTAATGTATCGAGCCTAGCGCTCAAATTGCTGGACGAGATCAATGAAGTCTGGCTCTTTGATTGTGGCGAAGCGACACAGAATCAAATTTTAGAAACGACTATTCGTCCGCGAAAGGTTAGCAAGATCTTTATCACTCACCTACACGGAGACCATATTTTTGGTTTGCCAGGTTTCCTCTCTAGTCGGGCCTTTCAGGCCAATGAAGAGCAGACGGATCTGGATATCTATGGACCAGCAGGGATCAAATCCTTTGTGATGACCAGTCTTCGCGTATCAGGCTCTCGCCTGCCTTACCGCATCCATTTTCATGAATTCGATGAACATTCTCTGGGTAAGATTTTAGAAACCGATAAATTCACGGTTTATGCAGAAGCTTTGGACCACACCATTTTCTGTGTGGGTTACCGGATCATGCAAAAAGACCTCGAAGGGACGCTGGACGCAGATAAGCTCAAGGCAGCAGGGGTTCCTTTTGGTCCACTCTTTGGTCAGGTCAAAAATGGCCAAGATGTCACCCTGGAAGATGGTACTAAGATCATTGCTGCGGATTATATTTCAGCTCCTCGACCTGGTAAGATTATCACGATCCTCGGAGATACCAGAAAGACTGATGCCAGCGTCCGCCTCGGGGTCAATGCGGATGTCCTCGTCCATGAGTCTACCTATGGCAAGGGTGATGAGAAGATTGCTCGTAAACACGGCCACTCGACCAATATGCAGGCGGCAGAAGTGGCGCGTGAAGCTGGAGCAAAACGCCTTCTTTTGAACCACATCAGTGCTCGCTTCTTATCAAAAGACATCAGCCAATTGCGCAAGGATGCGTCCAGCATTTTTGAAAATGTCTATGTCGTCAAAGATTTGGAAGAAGTGGAGATCTAAGATGCGAACCATTCTCATAACAGGAGCAAGTGGAGGCTTGGCCCAAGAAATGGTCAAGCTCCTCCCTGAAGATCGGCTGATTCTCCTAGGCAGAAATCAAGAAAAACTGGAACAACTCTATGCCAGTCATCCTCAAGCTGAATGCATCGGGATCGATATCACTGATTCCTCAGCCGTCCAAGATTTGGTAGAAGAGCTCTATCAGCGCTACGGGCAAATTGATGTCTTGGTCAACAATGCTGGCTATGGAATCTTTGAAGAGTTTGACCAGATTACCAATGAGCAGATTCATGCCATGTTTGAAGTCAATACCTTTGCCCTCATGCAGTTTTCACGTTTGATTGGTGCGCACATGAAGGAAGCAGGAAAGGGTCACATTGTCAATATCGTCAGTATGGCGGGGCTCGTTGCATCAGCCAAATCCAGCCTTTATTCAGCTACTAAGTTTGCAGCCATCGGCTTCTCCAATTCCTTGCGGTTAGAACTGATGCCCTTTGGTATTCATGTGACGACGGTCAATCCAGGCCCCATCCGGACCACTTTCTTTGATCAGGCAGACCCTGACGGAAGCTATGTCAAAGCTGTGGATCGCTATATTTTGGAACCGGACTTTGTGGCCAAGAAAATCGTGAAGAACTTTGGAAAAGCAAAACGCGAGCTCAATCTTCCTTGGCTCTTGAACCTGACCCACAAGCTCTATACCCTTTTCCCTCGCATCTCAGACAAGCTAGCCTGCAAGATGTTCAATTTCAAATAGGAGGAGATAGATGGCGGCGAATATTCAAGCCTATTTAGAAAACCTCCAGCAACCCTGGGGACAGATCTATTATGATATTCTTTTTGAGCAATTACAGGACATCAAAGACAAGCACGTGCTTGATTTTGGCAGTGGCTTTGGCCTGGTGGCTAACCACCTAGCAAAAGACAATCAAGTCCTTGCTGTGGAGCCCAATGAGGAAATGGTGGCCTTGCGGTCCCAGGACCATCCCTACCAACAATTCGTCGGAAGTCTAGATCAGTTGGCAGCCCTTGAAGATGCCAGTTTTGATGTCATCCTCTGCCACAATGTCTTGGAGTATGTAGAGGATCGCAAGGTGGTTCTCAAGGCATTCACCCGTCTCTTGAAACCAGGAGGCCTGCTCTCTATCGTCAAGCACAATGAGGTTGGCCGCGTCCTGCAGACCGTCGTCTTTGAAAATGATCCTCAGAAGGCGCTTGATCTCTTAGCCGGTCAAGACCTGGAAACCCACTCCATGGGCTTGGCACAGGCCTATGATCTAGATAGAGCAGTAGACGATCTAGCCCTCGAAGTTCAGGACTACCAAGGGATCCGTGTCTTTTATGCCTTGCAGGACAATCGCTTTAAAGGACAAGAAGGCTGGCGAGAGTCTATGCTCAAGATGGAGCTGGCCGTTTGCCAAGAGTCCCCTTACAGAGATGTCGCCTTCTTCCAGCACTATAGCATAAAAAGGAGTTAAGATGTTACATTATAAAAAAAATTCCAGCGATGACAGACCTACTCGCACTCTACAGCTCAGTCGGCTGGACTAATTATACTAACAAGCCAGCTATGCTAGAAGAAGCTGTCAAAGCCAGTCTCTGGCAGTTGGCAGTCTATGATGAGAAAGAGCTCGTCGCCTACATTCGCTTGGTAGGAGATGGCCACTCTGTTATTTTTGTGCAGGACCTTTTGGTACGGCCAGATCACCAGCGCCAAGGCATTGGAAAGAAACTCTTAGAAGAGGCTTTAGGGACTTTCCCAAATGTCTACCAACGGCTTCTTGCCACTGAACGTAGCGAGAAAAATCTAGCCTTTTACCAGTCTCTTGGCTTTGTCGAACTTTCAGAGCAAGCCTGTACAGGGATGATTTATATGAAATAAGAGAGCGGGACAGAAATCGGTAATTCGTTAGAATTCGATTTCGTCGTCCCACCTCCGCACA